>JAPYPM010000030.1 GCA_029937635.1 Nitrospinaceae bacterium | reverse complement strand
AAGGGCTTGTCATGAAAATTATCTTCCCTGTAATGGGAGCAGAGAATATTTCTGTGTCTTATATGGCAACGGTTTGTAAGTCTTTAGGGCACACCGTTAAAGTTGCTTTTGATAGAGCATTGTTTGACGACAAGCAATATTTTTCCATAAGGTTTTTGGCAAAGTTGTTTGATAAAAAGCAACAGGTCATTGATGTGATCATAAGTGAAAAACCTGACGTATTAGCCCTCTCAGTTTTTTCTGATAATTATCAATGGTCACTTGACCTAGTTCGCAGAGTTAAAGAAAAATATCCGTATTTTGTAACTGTATGGGGTGGCATACATCCAACATCAGTTCCCGAAGAAGTTATACAGAGAGACGAAGTAGATTTTCTTATAGAGGGTGATGGGGAATTACCCATGGAGAAATTGCTTCATGCTTTAGAAAATGGAAAAAAATTTGAGGATGTTCCAAACCTGTGGTTCAAAAAGGATGGCAAGATTCATCCTGGCAAACATGTTTTTCTTAATGATGGACCCAACTTCCCAGTTCCTGACAAACAAGTTTTTGAAAGTTTTATTCCAATAGAGGAGTACTACCTTACGGTAACAAATAAAGGATGTATTCAGAAGTGCTCCTTTTGTTCTGAAAATTTTAAGTTTGACCATGAATCTGAATTACGAGAAGGGTCCTTCATTCGGGAGAAAAGCGTGGAAGTCGTAATTCAAGAATTAAGGGAAATGAAACGAAAGTATAATTTAAAATATATTGATATTAAAAATAATGTTCTATCTGGTAGTAAAAAATGGATTAAAGAATTTTGTGAAAAATATCCAAAAGCGGTTGGTCTTCCTTTTCGTGTGATGGTTCAGCCATTACAACTCCAATCAGACTATGCTTTTTTACTTAAAAAAGCGAACTGTCATCACGTTCAGATGGGCATTGAATCCTTTAATGCTAAGGTAAGAAAAGAAGTCCTATTAAGAGATGAGACTACTGAACAAGTCATTATAGCTCTTGATAATTTAGAGAAAGCATCTATTAATTATTCTGCAGACTTAATATTAGGTCTTCCCGGGGAAAGCGAGGAAGACCTTATTTTTGCTCTTAAAACCTTATCTCCAAAAAAGCATCTAATTCGGGCCAGTATTTTTTGGCTTCAATATGCACCCAAAGTGGATATCACTAATCAAGCTTTAAAGCAGGGTTTTATTGGAGCAAAAGATGAGGAGATGATTAATAAGGGTCTTCAAGATAATTATCTTTCTACTGGCTCGGCAATGGAGGACGATCGTAAAAGAATCCTAAAAACTTATCATATACTATTTCGCCTTCTGCCAATCGTACCGCATAAAATCATGACGTGGTTATTAGATTCTGGGATTTATAGAGCTTTTAGGTTCTTGCCATTTCAAATAGCTTTTATTATTGCTATCGATGTTTTTGTTTCATATGTTCGCAAAGATTATTATGCAAAGTGGATTATGAAATGGTACGTTAAACAAGCAACTATGAACATTTTTGGAAAAACTAAATTCATTTCAGATTAGACAGTTTTTGGGGTTGCTCTATAATACTTGATAAAAACTAAATACCAAGACCTTGAGCTATTGTAACTCTAGCTCCTTCAATCATACCTTTTAAAGTAAAGGTTCGCCTCCATTCTCCTGGTGCAAGAGAAAAGCAGGACTTGCATTTTAAATTCCTCGCATTCTCAAGAGCAAGATCAATACCATCTGTCCGAATATTCTTTGGTTTATACTCTTTAGGTCTGTTCCATAACTGAGAGCAAGGATAAACATCTCCATTGCTGTTTACATGAATCCAAGTTTGGCCAAAAAGGCAAGTGTTTTTGGAGTTCATTTGGTCGTTTGGAGTACGCCAGATAATTTCCTGATAAGGAAGAGAATAATCAATCGTTCGCTGTAAAGTTTCTATAGAGGCTAATATGAGTTGACTTTTCTTAGGGTCGTTCATCTTATAGTTAAGGAGTTGCGTATAAAAATCCTTAACCTCTTCTCTTGAAAGCATAATTTTTTTTTCAAGATCTTTTGCATTCTGAGGGAAATCTGATAAAAGATTGAATGTTATAGGAGCCTTATTTTCCTCAGAAAAATCGAGAAGCCAAGGAATAGAGTTTTTATTTTGTCGAGTAACGACGCAATTGATGCGAACTGGGATTTTATTATCTTTCAAAATTTGAATAGCTTCACAAACATACTTAAAGGAATTTTTCCCTCGATTTAAATCATTTTCTTCTCGGGATCCATCTAAAGAGACCATTACCGAATTTATTTGTTTGAGTGTTTTTATATGCTTATCAAGCCCAATTCCATTAGTAATCAGGTCTATCGAAAGTCCAATACTTTTACTATAGGCAACTAACTCATCCAATCCCTCAAACAGTAATGGTTCACCTCCCATAAGAGTAATGGCAACACACCCGCGCCGTCGCAAATCCAAAACGACCTTTCTCCATTCTTCCAAACCTAGATCGCTCTTATAAATTGTATTTACGTCGACATAGCAATATAGACAGTCTAAATTACATTTATTTGTAAGAAGTAGGTGAGCAAATATAGGTCTTGGGGTGCCAAAATAGTTATACCTTGACATGCCAGCTACAATTTTGGCTCGGTTAGTTAGAAGATGTAAAATACCCATTTTAAAATTTTATACACTGAGTTTTAAAAATTTGTACCCTATATATGTTGTTTTACAATGTTTTTTTCCAAAAAATAAAAAATGAGGGCAGACATTTTAATATTAAAAGATAAATATCAGGGTAAAGCCTAAATAAATTTAGAAACTGCGTTAATTAATGCTTTTGGTTGGAGACCTGTTATCACGCTTTGCTCAATTGTCCCTAGTTCTTTGCAAGCCACACAATCTAAGTCGCCTAAATAATCCCAAGCTTTTTGAAAACCCACCTCTCTCACATTTAGACCTTCTCCCCATTTTTTGGTGCAAGGATAAACATTTCCATCAGCACTAATAAAACATTGGTTGCGCCCTAACTTACAAGGGTAGTAACTATTTTTTGGTATATTGGGGAGGTCTTTTTTATAAATAGTCGTTCGACTAGGAAGAGGCCATTTTTCAACATATTTAACTGCGACCTCAGAACTAATAATCGGGAGGCCAGACTTTTTTAAATCTTTGTAGCTCTTATAAAAATTTAATGTTTCATCTTCAGATAAAAGGAAGTCAGGATCCATCTCCTCAATACCGGGTAAACCATTTTCAGAATAATTTAAAGAGACATTTAATCTGTTACACAAATCTGATAAAAACTGTAGTGACTCAGGGGCCATGGTTCTTTTGGAAAGAGTTGCATGAACCCTAACCTTGAGACCATTTTCAACAGCACATTCGATACCGGCGATAATTTTTTCAAAAGAATTTTCACCTCGAGCCCTATCATTAGTTTCTTTATTTCCATCTAAACTTATAGCAAGATGGTCCACTTTTTTTAGAGCTGAAATCCTTTTATTAACATAATAACCATTCGTAGTTAGTTCAATAAAGATACCTTTTTGATGCATATAATCAATAAGTTCTTCGATGTCATTTCTCAAAAGGGGTTCGCCGCCTAAAATATTTATCCAACGGCAACCCGCATCATAAGCTTGGTCTATAACGTTCTTAAGCTCTTCTAATGAGAACTCCTCAACTTCTTTTTTGTTTAAAATGTCTTCAGCATAACAATAAAAACAGCTTAGATTGCAAAATTTTGTAACCAAAAGACTCACTCTGACTGGGGTGCGTTTCCCAGAAAGTTTCGTTTTTATAAGAGCTGTGAATGCTTTTCTTCCATTCAAAATCTTTTGTAGAGTACTTGACAATTTAGAGATCCTTTATTGAGTATCCAAGAAATCTTTAGCGGTCTTATAATAGCCGGAAGAGAAAAGTTTAATATTTAGTTTCAAAACGATTGTTCAGAAATATAATACCAATTTTTTTTTTTGTTATTGGTGTATAAAAGCTATTTGTTTAATGACGACAAAATCCCCTGAAGTCTTGAGGTACAAAACACATATCCACTTTATGGCCTTGAAAAAAACCTCGAATTTCCTTCTCAAGTTTTCCTCCTTTGGGTACAAGCCCCTTTTTGCACCCTGCTTTAATAAGAATTTCAGGAGCATCCGTAAAAGGGAAAAAGGCGTCGGCCGCAAAAACGGAAGATTCTAGCGAATGACCTTGTTCTCTTGCGCGGGTCACAGCGTTTTGGGCTGCTATAGTTGTAGCGGGTCCACCACCAGAACCGATTAATTGAAGATCTTTTACCAAAGATATTTCATTTCCTCCAAAATTTGAACTCCAAGAAACGGCCCAAGCTAAAATCAGTGAACCCAAAATATGCTCTGAGAAACTTTGCCCACAAAATTCAACTCCTTTAAAATCGAGGGTATAGTTTGCAGAAGGTTGTCGAAGAAAACCACCACGAACAGGTCGATAGCTTAATCCATAATTTGAAAACTTAGGTTCTGTAAGGTATTTATTAACCATTAGCTTTCGATTTTTTCTACGTCCCAGTATTATACAAGCTTCTGAAGAAAAGAAGGGTGCCACAATCAAATCTAGCATCCACCACGCACTACCTAGGTTTTTTTTTCGGATATGATTTTCATAAAGAAGCTCAGCTAGACTATCTGTTATCGGGAAATTACAAATAAATTCTCCACCCCATATAGCTTGTGGATTACCAAATAAAGCTTTTTCCAAAGCAACTTTTGGGCTTTTCCAGTCGGCTCCAAAACCACATGCATTCCCATGTTTGGCAGCTAAAGCCAAGTAGGGAGTTTGACAAAAATTTTTTTTAAACCCTTCAGACGCTAAACAAAGTGTGCCAATTATGTTATCCAAATCTGCAAGATTAGTAAAACATGGTTTCGTTCCACTTATTTGATTAAATCTACTAATTGAAAGAGGGTCATTATTATCAGGAAATCCGAATAAATAGCAGGGTTTTTGATATGGGTTTTCTCCTGCCAATAATTTTTTTACAGGAGTTCCAATCCACCCATCACATCTTATTTCGGAATGCTGAAAAGCTTTGATATAATACTGAATAATAAATGAGCTTGCCTTAGCCGTTAAAGAAACCCTTAAGTCTTTTTCAATGGCTCCGTTTTCTCTCAGGTTTTTAATGACTTGCCTCATATCGTTGTTTGTAAAAACCGGGGTTTTTTTCCCCTTAATCGCGAGAGCTAATAATGTTATGCCTCCCAAATCAGACCCTTCAGATATGGGATAAGGAATATCAAATACAAGATCGATTCCACTCACCTCATCGCCACCAGTTAAAGCCTTTTCTACTTTAGGATGCAAGGTAGGGGGTATCCCATAATTTTCTTTAATTTTTGTAAATAATTCAATAGTTGTAGATGGGATTTGAGAGTTATCCAAAAGAGAATGAGTTTCGTTTGTGCAAACAATCTCCCAACCCATACTGTGAAGCTCTGATGCAAATTCAACTACATGGGTTGTGTCATGAAGAGAAAATAACGCTCTCAATACTAACTCCTCATAACATCTGGTAGCTTCATAATGGACCAAACCAAACCGGTGTTTCCCTTTAATGAAGTAATACTAGTATCGGCTTTTGATTGCTGGTTTGCTCCTAAGGACTCAATTTTTTTCAAAGAAGTATAAAGATCGTATAAACCATAGTAAAAAGGAATTGATTTTTCGAAATTGCCAACAAATATTTCTTCGCTAGCTTCAATTTCTCTGGGACAATTAGAGTTAGTATTTTGGGCTAAAAATTTGTACTGGTCTGCATTATCCTTGGAAACAATATATTTAATCAAAGAACTTGTATTAGGACAACCAATTCCAGCTGATTGACGGTCTCGGGTAAGAAAGCCCAGTTGCCCCCCATTATAAAGGGTGTAAAGATAAGGGAAAGCTACGTGAAAGGAAGCGTAACATCGAATTCCGCAAATTTTTATAACTTCATCAAGTGTATACCAATGATCCCTTTCTATAGGTATACTAAAATCTCCATAAACCTTTGTTATTTTAATTTTACTTGAATAGTTATCACAATTAGCTGTTTCCTTTTTAGAAGGACGAGAAATATCTTCTTCAAGAGAAAATTTAACATTAGTCCGATAGTCTGGGCAACCGACCGCAAAATTATTTTTTCCGGTTCCTAATAAGGGATAAACAGAATTAAATGCAGCAGGACAAAATTCATCTGTTTGGTCTAAATTGAAATAAAAAGAGTCTCCTTTTTTAATTCCTAACGGGCATCCTTCTCCTTCATCCACAGCCTCAATGTGGGTATGCTTATCAAAAACTTCTACCGGCATAATAATATTAGCCATTTTACGAATTAAGTTTTTTCCACGTTCGAGTGGACTAAGCGCGGCCTTCGTTCTATGAACTTTAAAGCTTACTCCGTCAGATCCAAGTGGGCATTGAATGTTGTGATCTCTAAGGTTAAACTTAATAGCAGACTCGTCTTGATTTAAATGCAAGGCAAACAGAGTAGGATATAAATTTAAATAGGCAACAGGGCACATCCCCTGACTTAAAAGGGGGACTTTTTTATCCTCCGCTTCTTTAGCATGATAACGGCAACGATTATCATTGGCCTCAAATGTTGCTTTAAGATCCTTGCTCTTTTCCTCGCACATCTGACGGCATATAGTGTGTGTCATTTTCTCCTCGAATAAACTATTTGGTCTCGCCATAAACCTACCGAAGAATCAATAATCATGAGGTAAGCAATCAACTCTATTTATTTTAAATCTTAGGATAAATTTTATAGTCTTTTCATTGTACAAAACTTATAAGGCTATGGGTCCTTAGTTTTTTAATTATGTTAATGGCCTTCTAGGGTTTCATGACAATCATTGAAAACAAGGTTCCATTTCCCTCTGTAAGATATTTCATTGCATGCTGAATAACCTTGATAAATGGAATTTTTGATCTATAACCAAATGTAGATTCACTAGTTACTTCTAATAAGGAATAGCCAACTAACGATTCGTCTAAAAGAGTCTGCGCATTAAAGCCTCTTCTAGGGTCAATTTTTTTATGTTCTGCAATTGAGCTTACTTCCACCAGATCGATAATCTCATCTTTTGTCAATTCTTTCTCAATATATGACGATAAAATTAGTTCATTATTGACTTTTTGCTGAATACGATCACTTACTTTGACCACACTTCCTCCAATTATTTTATAAACTGTCGCCATCAATCTTACTAACGATGATTTGAAAAATTTATTATTTGGTTCATGAGAAATTATTAAAATTCCTTTCGGCTTTAGAATTCTCTTTACCTGACTCAAACAACGTTTGTAATTTGGAAGATGGTGTAATACTGCATTGATGGTTATAGCATCAAAAAATTCGTCCGCAAATGGCAAGATTTCTGCGTCACCGCAAACAAAGCTATGCTCATTCGATCCAATACTATCAAGGTTTTGTTTTGCCTGACGTAGCATCAATTGACTTAGATCGTAAGCTACTACTTTACTCTCATTGTTTAAATGCTTCATCAACGTTCTAAGTACAAACCCCGTGCCCGTCCCTATGTCTAACAAAGAAAAACTATTTTTATTTTGAAATTTTCTTTGAAAATATATTTCCCCTATTTTGTTCCACCAGTTAACTTCGCCTGCTATTATTTCTTCGTGCCTTTCATCGTATTCACTATGTTCAGCATCATGATAAACGCAGTTTATTTTTCTAATTAGAGCTTCTTTTTCTATCGAAGAATTTGTCATTGATGTAATGGCTGAAAGTTACCTATATAAAAAATAACTTTTTTACATGGATAACTTTTGGGGTGGAGTATGCATTTTCTCAATTAGTTTACTTGCCAACCGTGGATTTAAATTTGTTAACCTTGCTGCTAATAAAGCCAAATCCGACCCCACCACTGCAGACTCCTTAGGGTTAAGCAAGGTTGAAAGAACTACCTTGGCAACATCTTTTGGGGTGTTAAATTTATTTTTTTTATGTTTATCAACCCAATCTGAGTCATGTGCAGATTTAATAAAGTCGGTATCAGTCGGCCCAAGATAGATTGATGACAGATGGACATTTGTCTTTTCTAATTCGTATGAAAGGCTTGTGGCATAGGAAACAAGTGCTGATTTGCTTGCAGCATAAGCCCCCTGA
The DNA here is from genome assembly GCA_029937635.1 of Nitrospinaceae bacterium. GTDB lineage: Bacteria > Nitrospinota > Nitrospinia > Nitrospinales > VA-1 > Nitromaritima. The sequence goes on along the minus strand of JAPYPM010000030.1, from coordinate 6,329 downwards.
TAAGGCGCGGTGTATATTCCTGCAAATGAATTAATATTAATTATGTGTCCCATGTCACGATGTAACATGTCAGGCAAAAATTGACGGATCAGTATTACAGGAGCTAAGTAATTTACGGCCGTCATTTCTAACTCCATCTTTAGTGGAATATCTTTCCAGAGTCGTCTAACACCAAAGCCAGCATTGTTAACTAAAAAATCTAATGAGCCAAATTGTTTCTTGTATTCAATAACAGCTGCCAGTATTGATTCTTTATCACGTAAATCACTTTGAAGTGCTATTGCTTGATTCCCAGACTGGCTAATATTTGAAACAATCTCATTTAATTTATCCTTTGAGCGTGCAAGTAGAGCGACCCGAACACCATATGAACTTAATTCTTCTGCGATAGCCTTTCCAATACCCCTTGATGCTCCTGTGACGAGAGCCTTTTTACCTCTAAAACTCGCGTGTGTTTTTTTTTGATTTTTCATTGTTGTTAATCACTACTGAAAAATTAAAAAGGTTCTGAAATTTTTATTTACTTGCGCAAAGATTTACGGAGTCTAATTGTATTAGAAACGTAAACATAAAACGAGCCGCATTTTGAAAAAAACGAGTAGGGGAAAAATAAGAAAGTATAAAAACGCAGATTGCAAATTGATTAACCAGAGCAACAGTTTTTCTTAGCTAAAAAATATTATCTAGTAAGCCACCTCTTATTTTTTTTTACCATCTGTTGCTGCCCCAACGATAGTACTTTCTAACAATCTTTTGGTAGGTGAAAAGCTCGGAAGTTTATTTTTAAGCTTAATTTTTAGAACTCTAAAAATCTGCCAGAGGTAGTATCTTATATACTGATAACCTTTATAGTCATGGTTTGCGAGAGTGGTGGCGACATCAAGAAGTCGACGCGTAAACATCCGTGGCATCCAGCCAATGTGTAAATATAACCGGGTACTAATGAGAAAATTAATAAGCATTTTGGGCATAAATGGCAACAGCTTAAACATAATTTGGTAGTTTTCACACAACTTTATAACTTCTTTGTCTTGCACTGAGCCCAAATCAAAATAAATATTATCATCAACTGCATTCTCAATTTTTTCTGCCTCGGCGCCATCAATCATTCCTCGATCTTTAGCAATCTGAAACATCTCTGTTTTTGGCCAAATTGACAACCAAAAGGTGTTAATCTGAATAAGACTTTTTGTGTTCTTATAATAGCTCAATGCTTCATCCAGACCTTCTTTCATGTTTTTTTCTTCTCCTGGAAGGCCAAATATATGATCTATGGAATAGCCTAGTTTTACTTTGTCCATGCATGCAAATGCATCAGCAATTTTTTTATTATTTTCTGTTCTTTTGATAATTAATGTTCTTACTTTCTCGTTCATCGTTTGGACACCGAATTGCACTTTATAACACCCCGCTTGTTTTAAGGCTGTAGCGATGTCTTCATCCATACACAGTGGATGGGTCAAAATTTTGAAGGGCACCCCAACTTCTTCTCTATATCTCTCGCAAAACTCTAGCGTCCAATCCTTCCTAGCAGTGAATGTATTATCCCAAAATTCTACAAGCGTATAGTTATATCGTTTTTTCATTACAACAAGCTCTTTCATGAAATCCTCCACACTCTTAAACTCATAATGGGTCTGCTTGTTGTTACTTCCAGAGTGAATAGGTTGCTTGAAACTTTCTGAACAAAAAGTACAAACATACGGACACCCTTTTGAAGCTATAGTTAAGTAACTTTGTCCTATTGGAAGGACATCTTCAAAAAGCGATTTATCGAACATGGGGTATGTTTCGATTGGAATGGGCGCGCGTTGAGGATTTTTCTTAAACTGCCCATTTTCTTTAAAACATAAATTTTCTATGTCCATCCTCATGCGGCCTTTTTCCATACTCTCCAATAATTCAGCCATCGGATGTTCACCATCATCAATACATACAATATCAACGCAATCATTTTTTAGGACGACCTCGGGGTTAGACATTGGCATCACACCACCAAAAATTATGGGGGTGTCAATTTTCCTTTTGACTTCAGTTGCAACATAAAGGGCCCATTGGTAGATATCAGCAATAACTGAAAAGCCAACTATGTCAGGCTTTTGCAAAATAATCTGGTCTATCGTTTCTTGAGTCGTTGAAAAGATTTTGGCAAGATGAGGGTTTTCAATATAAACTCGCTCTGCAAAGAGGGCTGGATCAAAAGCTAAAGATACTTTATGACCTCGCTGCTTCAAAAAAGCAGACATGCGTTCAAGCCCAAGTAACTCAGATCCCATCGCAACAAAAGTTACGTTCATAGTTCACCTTCAAGTGGAGTAAGAAATAATTAAACCTAAATAAATTATACGGAAGATCCTTTACTAAAAATAGTTCGAAGATGATTTTTTATCAAATAATGAGCTTTTCCAAAAATCTCTGTTGTATTAAAATTTAACAGTTGATTCAATTCAACTTCACTCACATTGGCACAAGATGTACATTCTATACTTTTCAGATGATTCCAAGCTCCATCAAAACCAACCTCTCGAGCGCTAAGTCCTGACTTATCCCATACAACTCCGCAAGGATAAAAACTTCCTTCAGCATCTACATAAGCAGACATTTGAGTTCTTCGACAAGGCTGGAGCTTAAATTCATTGCAAACTTTCAAACTCTCATTATCCGTACTTTTCTTAAGGGCCATTTCTGGGAGTTCACCATTCTTGCCTGAAACATAGTCATATGAATGAATTTCCTTAACACCATTAACATTATAAACAAGATCGTTATAAGAATAAGGCCAGTTTAAAACGTATTCCAAAGTCTTAAAAGAATTCCCAACCGGATAACCGGCTTTTTTAAATTCTATTAGTTTTTTCCAGAATTTTTTTAATTCATCATCACTCATTTCCAAGGCTTCATGCTCTGTATGAATAGTTGCCTGGGAGTAATTAACCTGCACCCCTAAACCCTTTGCTAATTCCATGAGGTGTCCCAGAGAATCATACGTATACTTTGTCAACACTGAGTGAATTCGAACATTAACACCATATTCCTTCGCAATACGAATTGCTTTTAAGGCCTGTAAATATGAGCCTTTTTCTCTATTCTTATCGTTGCTTTCCTCATCTCCATCTATGCTTACGCATAGAGAGTCAAGGTCTTTCAGTTCGTTTATTTTCTGTTCTACCAAGTACCCATTTGTAATCACTTCGCAAATCATTTTTTTTGATTTTACGTAGCGGATAATTTCACCGATATCCTTTCGTAACAAAGGTTCTCCACCCAATAAAACCATAACCTCTGTACCTCGGTCATGAAAGTTGTCTATCAACTCAATTAACTCCTGTGTTGTGAATTGCTTTACCTCTCTTTTAAAAACCTGGGGAAAACAATAAAAACACTTTATGTTACAGTCATTGTTTATAAGCAGATTTGCTATTATGGGCATCCTTTTAGAAGCTGCCTTAGAGTATAGAATTTTCCCGACTATCCTACTTCCTGTTAAAATTTTTTCAAAAATATTCATATTCTCACTAGTCGATAGCGCCTATTTTTAAAGTTTACATGCATCAAAGGAATTATTTAAAATTTAATTAGTGATTTGCAAATATTTGTTAAAGCTTGAACACATTCTTCAGTAAAAGGTCTGTAATTTTACCAGATAACCAGTTTAATGATAAAATGACTTTACCCTTTGAGCCAATTACTACTGTTCGGCTTTTTCTTTCTACGGCCTTAATAATTTTATCAGCAACATAATCAGGTGACATTAAACTGATACCACTCCGATCTTCAAAGTCTTTGGAACACTTTATAGTATCAGCGTTAAAATGGGTGTCTGTTCCTGCAGGCATAACAAGTAGAACATGAATATTGTGTTTAATTAATTCAACTCGGGCTGTTTCGGTTAATCCGTTTAATGCAAACTTTGAAGCACAATATCCACCTCCAAACGGGAACCCTCTTCTGCCTGCTATTGAGGAAATGTTAATTATCTGACCACTTTTCCTATTTTTCATTATTGGGATCACTTCCTGCATAAACCAAAGTGGGCCAAAAACATTTAGCTGAAAAATATAGTTGAGCTTGGTTGTGTCTAGATCTTCAATCGAACCGCTAATATTTTGTCCGGCATTATTAACCAGAATATCAATGGTACCGTACTTATCTATAACCTCACGAATTAAAGACTTTATCTTTTTTTGGTCAGTTGCGTCACTCTCAATTAGAAGCATTTCATTGTTATTCCCTACCTTTTTCATTTCACTTAAGGTTTCTTGTAGATTAATTTGGTTGCGAGAAGTTATCACAACGTTAGCGCCTTTGGAGGCAAAACGAATAGCACAAGCTCTTCCGATACCCCTAGAAGCTCCAGTAACTAAAACTACTTTGGATTTTAATGAATTAGTCATACTTAATACTTTTTGATTAATAAGAATTTGGGGAAGAAATTCATTAATATCAAGGATTCGACACCAAAAGAATAAAAACCTTAGTTTTCAAATATATAAAAACCAGAAAGCCATATTAGATGTTCTTAATGCTGTTAAAAATTTTTTAAGCCTTATCTAAGCTCTTAACCAAATTTTAACAGGTGTAGGGCTTGGCTATTGAGCTAAATAGGCTGATTAGCTGAGACTTTTTGAAAAAAAATTGCTTCTTTGGTGTTGATCAATAATTTTCTAAATAAAAAACGAGGACTGAAATAAGTTAAAATGTAGGGAATATTGAGTGGGTCGTCAAATAACATGCGTGAATAGATTTTTAATGAAAGTTTGGCTAAGTTTAAGTCTTCTAGTTCTTTGGTTTGGTAACAAATTTCTCCATCCAAAAAACTTTTGGGAAGAAACCTGTCAGAAAGTAAATTCGACTTAACAAGTTCGTCAAAAATTGGTGTCCCTGGGAGGGGTTGAAAAGCATGTATGCCAACCCAATTAAATTTTATTTTTCTGATTATTTTGGTCGTTTGGTCAATATCTTCAAGGGTTTCTCCCGGGTAGCCTACAATGAAAAAACCATGTACTTTAAGCCCGGCGCTTCGAATTTCTTTAACAATATGAGGAAGGACGTCCAAATTTAGATCCTTTTTCATCAATCCAAGTGTATGCTCCGAACCGCTTTCTGGGGCGATAACAACATATTTCCATCCCGCTTGTTTCATCAAAGACCACAGTTGAATGTCCCCCCTTTCCATTCGGATTCCGTTTGGAGTACCAAAAGAAAGATCTTTTAAATTAAGATTAATCATAGCTCGGCAAAATAGCTTTGCATATTTGACATTGAAGGTGAAATTATCGTCCAGAATATTGATCCACCTTATGTTTTTTTTGTAGTAAAGGTACTTTACCCATTCAATCATGTATTCGACTGTATGCACTCTTACTTTTTTCCCATTAAGATCGGGGGCGCTACAATACTGGCATCTGTATGGACAACCTCTTGTAACCCAGACAGGAGCATTTCGCTTGTTTCCGGGATTCAATAGCCGGTAACCCTTTTTAATATATTTATCAAGTCCTATAGCTTCATAGTCAGGTAATTTTATTTTATCTAGACAGTCCTCGTAGTCCATATCATTTTGAATATGAACTTCTTTTTTATCTCGATACATTAATCCCTTAACCTTACTCCAATTGGGTTTACTTTTATTAAGCTCTTCAAGAAAAACAGGAAATGAAAGCTCTGCTTCTCCTCGAAAGAGAAAATCAACAGCTTTAACCTCCATTGTTTTTTCAGGATAAGATGAAACATGCGCTCCACCGATAACAGTGGTAATATTCGTATCAAGAGATTTCGCTAAGTGTATTAAGCCCAGAGCCTCGTTGTAGGTATGGGAATAACACGATACGCAAAATACATCTGGACGAAACTCTATCAGATCATTTTTTAATTTTTGACTTTTAGAATCGTCGCCTCTTAATACACAATCAAATATCTTTACGTTATATTTATTGTTGTCGATATTACTTTTTAAATAACCCAAAGGAAGGGGTATAACCTGATCAAAGTCAAAACCTTTCGGCCACAGCATTGCTATATTCATACCTAAGAAATTCCTCTATTTGAGACCTGCTTGCGTCACTCTTTTTATCGGCAAAAAATAATTTAACTTACTACAGGAAACCAAAAAAATTATTTTAAAATTCTAAAATTCCACAGTTGTCAAGGATTTGGGGGAGGGAAGCAAATGTGTTTTTGTGATACATCTGGATGTCCCAATTGTTTCGCTCTTATTCCTTTTAATACTTATAATTCTTTAAATTTTTTCATGCAAACCTTCAAACTCAGAAAATATTCTTGGGTCAAAATTTTATCTTTATTATCGGGATCCATTATAGTACTTACTA
>JAPYPM010000029.1 GCA_029937635.1 Nitrospinaceae bacterium | reverse complement strand
CCACAGCTATCCCTGAACTCACCGCAAACGGGGCTGAAAGAAGAAAGGTTGGATTGACAAACACATCTGCTGTCCTGCCAACAAGATTTCTAACTGATGAGGGCCCAAATATAGGCAAGACCAAGTAGGGCCCGGAGGGGACATCATAATATCCAAGTGTCTGGGTCATATTTTCATTGGCGGGTTTTATATTAAACCCCTGATCGGCGACATCAAATATTCCGCCAATACCTACAGTCGAATTTATCAAAAACCGACCGATCGCCCTTCCCGATTTGTCAAGATCTCCCTGAAGAAGACTGCTCAAGAGGCGCACGGGCATTGTGCCATTGGTGATTATATTCTTAATCATAACCCGCACATCATAAGGGACAGTGAAACGATACCCCTTAGCCACATGTTTGCCGAAATAATCGTAAAGCGCATTATTTAAATTAAACATAAATCGATTATGGCTTTCAAAGGGGTCCCAAAATTCCGGGATGTCCTCTTCAGGAGTGCCAAAGGGGTCTTCCAATTCCTTATAGAAAGTATCCAGGCTTGGGGATGAATTTAGCAAATCGGCAAGGTCATCGTTAAATTCGTTCCGCGCCAAATCAGCGGGGGTTCGACCAGCCCGATCTTCTATCCAAGGATCAGCACCCCGGCCAAGAAGAAATTTGACCATTTTTACGTGACCACGCCCAGCGGCAAGATGCAAGGGAGTCCAACCAGAAACGCTACGAACATTAATTTTTGCTCCATGAATCACCAGCAATCCTGTAACGCGTCTCCTGTCCCATCCGGCGGAAATATGAAGAGGGGTATAGCCTGATAGGGAAAGTGAGTTTACGTTGACCCCCTTAGAAAGTAGCCTTTTTACTTCTTCAACGTTGCCTTTTTTGACGGCAACGTGTAAGGCGGAAGCAGCGGAGGCGGACGATGGGGAAACCCAGGGAAGAGCCACCCAAAAGAATAAAGTACATGCGATTAAAAAACTTTTCAAAGGTTTACCAATGGAAAAAGGAGTTTTTATTTAACTTACGACTAAAGTATTCCAAGAAAGTCAGGAAATTTAGTTTTAATCTTTTATTTTCAAGCATTTAATTCAAGTATCGTCGTAGAAACAGGTTTCCTGAATTCATTTTTTTACATATTTTTTTACAGAATACCATCTCTTTGATACATTAATATTAAAATTGTCCGAATCCCTATTCAGAGAAGAAGGTCTTCTTTAAGGTATCTAGAAAAGGTATCTAGAAATTGATCGTCCCAAAAAAAATTAACGATTCAGTCTCTGTATTTTATTTTTTCAGGTAGCAGATAATGACGCAAACGGGTGAAAAGTTAGTTCCACATCCTCACTTAAAACAGTTTTACGAGGACGAGAGCCAACGAGAAGAATTTGTCAATAAAATCTTTGACGATACAGCCTCAAAGTATGATCCTGTAAATAATATTTTATCCCTTGGCTCAGGAATAAGGTATCGAAAACAAGCTTTGATAAGATCTGGGTTGACCTCTGAGATGAGTGTCCTTGACGTGGCAACTGGTACGGGGCTGGTCGCGGCGGCGGAGATATCAATCGTTGGGCCAAAGGGAAGTGTTACGAGTCTGGACAGAAGTTATAATATGTTAATAGAAGTAGGTAAGAAATTAAATATCCCCCTAATTCAGGGAGACGCAAACGTATTGCCTTTTGCCGATAATTCTTTTCACTTCCTTACTATGGGCTATGCATTGCGCCATGTAGACGACCTTAAGGGAACATTTAAAGAATATTTCAGGGTCTTAAAACCAGGAGGCATTTTGTTGATTCTTGAACTGATGAAACCAACAAATAAAATGATTTATAGAATAGTTCAGTTATATTTTCGTCTTATGGTTGCATTAATTTCAATTCCTGGAATTGGAGGAAAAAATGAAGGGCGGCTTATCCAATACTATTGGGATACGATAGATAAATTTGCAGGCTCAAATATAATAATAAATACTCTTTCAGAAACTGGATTTGAAGAGGCAAAATCACATCAAATTTTTAATTTTTTTACCGAATTTACAGCTATCAAGCCATAAACTTGAACGCTCTCACTGAGGGCTGCCATCTGGATTTTCTGAGATCGATATTATTTTTCTTGGATAGCCTAATCTGAATTGTTTGCCGACCATACGCCTTCGACTTCCAGAAGTAATTCACTTCGGCAGATATCTCCTACAAGGTATAACCTCGATTGAGCACCTGCCAGCTTCTCTTCCATTAATTTCTTTACCAAAGGAAGTGACTCCACATTCCGCACATAAGTTTTTATTACGGATGCATCTTTAATTTCAACTTTCTCGGCACTTCTGCTCAAAAGACACCTGGAATGGTTTAGCAAAGAATCCAGATTTTGGTGGGTTTCTTGTAACTGCGGCAAAAGATTATCTTTGTGGCAGCTCTTATGTCCGATAATGCTTGCTGTTCCAGCAACATATAAATATTTGCTTTCTCCCAAATCCATATATGTAGCACGAGCAAATGATGGGCTACATTCGCCATATTCCACGGGGTATTGATAGGCACTTACCTGCCTTGGGTTTTCAATGTGTTCTCCTCTGTTAGTTCGAGCGGCGATAAAATTAATGGTGAGGGGGCCACTCTTTGATCCGACAGCGGTGGCCGCGGGAAGGTAGCGGTGCAGCGATTGGTATTTTTCAGCAAACGCTTCATGTCTCCCAGAGCAAAAAAGTTTGTACCTTTCAATTCCATTGTTTTTCTGGTTTATGTCTGGAAAGTAGTTCCAACAGCGAGCTAAAAAAGGAAACTGCATTCGATCAAGGAAACCGAGAATTTCTTTATAAGCACGAAACGCCAGTTTGTGCAGTCCATCTTTTGTAGTTTCATGAAAATTTATTGACCCAAATACCACGTCTGAATTAGCGGCATAAAAAATATTTTCAAATTTATTCACCTCGCTCGGCAAATCCGAAGTCCAGACTTCCACGAATGACTGCTCTCCCACCTGAGGAAGTGATACTGGTACTCGTAGATAGTCCTGTGACAGAGAAATGGAAGTATTTTTGCCATAAAAAACAGCAGCCAAGATATTATTGTTATCTAAGGAAAATTTCTTAAGGTCTCTTTCTGGCACAAGAGTCACCGCTAGAGCTTTACTTTTATTTGCTCTCATCACCAAAACCTCAAGTTGAAGCTGGGTAGCGACATTGATAAAGAAAAATTATCTTTTGCCTTGGGCCTTCGGCGTTTATAAGCATCCCAATTTTTTTTCCATTGAGCACAAAAATTTATGTAATAGAGGATTTTAAAAAGAAGTAATTGAAAATCGAATGTGTTTTTGCGGTACAGGTCTCCCGCAAGCATGGATAATATCGCTTCTTCAATACCAAAAATATTCCTCCTTGGAGCCATAAATAAATTTCGCATGGCAGGTTGGGTTATCCGATAGATAAACCAGGAGAGAGTTTTAATACCGTGCTTGGTTTTACGCTCAAATTCCCTCTGAATACTTGGCAGTTTTGGAATCCCGTTCAGAGTCGCCTCGATCACATCAATTGCGTGAGTCGCGCTGGTAAGAGCAAGGTGGACACCGCTGGAGAAGATCGGGTCGATGAAGGCGAAGGCATCGCCAATTAAAATATGGTTTTTACCAACCAGCAGGTCTGAATAATAAGAATAATTCCCAGTTGCTTTTGTAGTAATTGTCATCCGAGCATTTTGCATTCGCCTGCTAACATCTGGAGAGCGGGAGATTGCGTCCCATAGGAATTGATCTAAATCTTTTTTGCAATTTTGTAGATACTCTGGCAGGCAAACCGCTCCGACGCTCATGGTTCCATCGCTTAATGGAATCATCCAAAACCAACCCTCGTCAAACCAATATATACTTATATTGCCCTCATCATCACCTTGCCGTCTTTCGACATCTTTGAAATGGGAATAAATAGCTGAAGTGTTGTGTGAACTGTTGCTGCGTCTAGTGCCCAGTTTTTTTGCCAGAAACGAATCGCGTCCTGTCGCATCCACAACATATCGAGCTTCCCATTCTATGGGTTTACCATCTCCATATTCAGCAGCAATCAAGCACATCCCATTTGAATCTAAACCAACACTTGTAACGCGGACCCCCTCTAAAACCTTTGTTCCCTTGTCCTTGCTGTTATTTAGGAGAATGTGGTCGAACTCAGCACGACGAACCTGAAATGCGTATGGATGGTTTTTATCTCTCGCACCTTTAAAATAATAGGTAGATGATGAGCCGTTATGGTACTGGGAAACAAATTCTGCGCCTCTTTTTATCATTCCAATTTTTTCCACCTTATCCCTTACCCCAAGCCTGTCAAGGATGGGTAAGCTCATGGGGAGTAGCGACTCCCCTATGTGGAATCTTGGATGGTTGTCTTTCTCAAGGAGAACCACTTTCCAGCCCTTTTCCGACAATAAAGAAGATACGGTAGAGCCCGCCGGCCCGCCGCCAATTACCAATACATCGCATTGATCCATTTGCTCGCGCACTCAAGTATTTGACCTAAATAGCAAAATAATTCTACCTATGGTAATCTGATGCCATTTTATAAACCTTATTTCCGTGGAGTATAACACGGTTTAAATTGTATAATAATTTATGTTTTCATCGTTGGAAAACAGTTAAATATCTGAATTTATTAGCTTTAATAAATCATTTTTTGCTATTAAGGAATCATTATGGCAGGGTTGACCGCATTTGAACTAGAGGTCGCCTATTTGATGGTGGAAAATCTTAACTTATCCGTTTCCCCTGAAGATGTGGAGCCCAATAAACCCCTATTTGAGAATGGATTGGGTTTGGATTCCATTGATGCTCTGGAACTGTCTCTGGCCATTTCTCAGAGGTATGGGCTTGAAATTAGGTCAGACGACAAAAATATTAAACAGCTTTTTTTTTCTTTACGAAATTTAAGCAAATATATCCAAGAAAATAAATAATTTTAGGTCCATGTTGAAAAAAAATAACATTCTTCAAATTTTATCCCTTTCATACCCGATCCTTACCCACATTGCCATCAGCCAGAATGAATTTAAGCTTGCCTTGTTGATGCTTGGAATCATTGCAGGATTATTTATTTTAAACCGAACTAAACAGCCAGAAATAAAACCAAATTTTTTTTTCGATTTAGCGCTCTGGACGGGGTTAATCATATTCGCTGTCTATATTATTTTTGTCGACGCAATATACGTTGCCCTTTACTTGCCACCAGTTCTTATACTTTCATTTTTCATTTTCAATTTTGCTAAATCGCTTTTGCCGGGGCAAGAAGCCTTGCTTACCAAAATCGCCCGGGTAATTTTCCATGATGACGGCCCAGAAACAGCTATCTATACCCGTCAAGTAACCTGGTTGTGGACCTGTTTTCTGATCCTTATCCTTGTGGAAACCATTGCAATATCACTGTTTGCCCCCATTGAAGTTTGGTCTTTGTTCACCAACGTATTAAATTATTTGTTTATGTGTCTTTTCTTCATAATTGAATATATATACCGTCAGTTCCGTTTTGGATACCGGTACAATATTTTTTATTACCTGCGAGGATTGTCACAGGTTTCTTTAAAACAATTTTTATAAATTAATCCTGTGTCCGGATGAATAGTTACCCTCTAATTCGCTGCCAGCCAAGAGACTCCATTTTGGGATGGGATGACGGCAAGCATGTTTCGGTTGACCAGTTTCTGGCGGACACTTTCTCCCTTTCTCAAATCCTTCCAAATGCTACTTGGATACTTAATTTATGTGATAACAGGTACCGGTTTCTTGTAGGTTTTGCCGCCGCTTTGATAAAGAGGCAAACCAATATTCTTCCTCCCAACAAAACATCTAAAGCGCTTCAATCCATTGCCTCCCAATTTCCGGAAACTTATTGCTTAACAGATATCGAGAGTCAGGAAAACTTGGGATTACCAGTTTTGCAATACCCCTCAGAGCTAAAGCCCGTGTCTAAAATATTGGATATTCCTGAAATTGCAGCATCTCATGTGGCAGCAATTGCTTTTACTTCGGGGAGTACTGGAACACCGCAACCTCATTTAAAGCGTTGGGATTCTATGGTCAGAATCGCTCGCAATACAGGCCATCGATTGATTCCCGAAAATACCAAAGAAGTCTCCATCGTCGCGACTGTTCCACCTCAACACATGTATGGGTTAGAAACATCAATTATGTTACCCCTTCAACATAAAGGTGCGTTGCATGGAGGCCGCCCCTTTTTCCCGATTGATATACGTGATGCTCTTGAAACGATTCCACCAGACCGTATACTTATTACCACTCCAATGCATCTCAAGGCCTGTATTGAGAGTTCTGTGAAATTTCCGAAAATTTCTCTAGTCATTTCTGCTACTGCTCCACTATCAAGGAAATTGGCCGAGAATGCCGAACGGTTGCTTGATACTCAGATCTTCGAAATTTATGGCTGCACTGAAGCCGGATCCCTTGCAACCCGGCAAACCACCAAGAGCAATGTTTGGAAATTACTGAATGAGATCAATTTAACAGGAAATAACGACCAATGTTACATTGAGGCGACCTATCTTCCTGAGCCTATAAAATTGCCAGATATTATTAAGAATTGCGAAAATGGGCTGTTTGAATTGCAAGGCCGTAGCGCGGACCTAATCAATATTGGAGGCAAACGGGCTTCCTTGAGGGAGCTAAATTATCACCTTAACGAAATAAAGAAGGTTGAAGATGGAGCCTATTTTGTCCCGCCTCAAAATGATCACGATCATAAACGGCTGATCGCCTTTGTCGTGGCAAATGAGTTGCGGGAGGAGGATATCCTACAAGCATTGAGGCAGTATTTGGATCCAGTATTTTTACCGCGCCCAATATACTTTGTCGATCATTTGCCAAGAAATTCATCTGGGAAATTGACGCGCGAAAGCCTTCTTGAGACTTTTTCGCAATATTTTTAGTAATTATGTGTGACGAGAGCCAACGAGTCACAAAACCATATTGGCCAACAAGGCATTGAAATATTCTACTCAAATTGACCTCAACCATCCTTCTCTTAAAGGGCACTTCCCAGGCCAACCAATTGTTCCTGGAGTCGTTATATTGGATGAGATGATCAAAGCATTTAGAAAAGAGCGAGGCCACCATTGCAAAATACAAAAAATACCATCGGTCAAATTTTTACTCCCGCTTGAGCCCGGAGCACAGATAGAATTTATCTTTGACATAGCAAACAATCTTGTCCGGTTTACTGGCAAGTGTGGTGAAAAAAACATTATGTTAGGACAATTAGAATATTCAATAGCACCATGAAAAGAGAATTGAATCCTACATTTTATGCGCTGAGCATTACTCTCCTCATCAGCACAATTATTTTTCATTCAGCGGAGGCTTTTGATGACAAACTCCTTGGTGAATCAAATCAAATATGTGCTGTAGACTTACGAGGATTGATGATTTCATTGGCCGATAAAAAAGAAAAATCGGCTCAATTCACAGAGGAAAAGTTCCTCAAAATTCTTGAAAAACCTTTGAGGTCAGAGGGGACCCTGCATTTCCAAGCACCCGATTATCTGGAAAAAATAACTGCGAAACCTGAAAAGGAACGTCTGGTGGTGAAAAGCGAGTTGGTCACCATTTTCGATCAACAGGACGTATCTCAAACCTTGTCCTTAGACGACTACCAACCCTTAAAGGAATTGTTAAACGGCATAAGATTTATTTTGTCAGGCAATCTTAATGCTCTGAAGAAATATTACGAGTTGGATCTCAAGGGCAATTGCAATCAGTGGAGCCTCATTTTGGTTCCAATTTCAGCACCTGCTCTAGATATTATAGATCGAATTATTATTCTAGGTGAAAAGGACAACATTGAGAAAATCACATGGGTAGATTCTAATGGTGATTTTACGGTCATGACCTTAGAAAAAGAAAATTCGTGAAACCTCGCACTAAAATAATATTTTGGATTGGAATTCTTTTTATAGCGTTCCTGATTATTATTTTCCGTCTTCGAGTTGAAACGGATATAGGTCTTTTCTTACCTCGATCTTCTTCTCCTCAGGAACAGTTCCTGATTAATCAATTCCGTCAGGGGCCTGGCTCAAAATTACTAATCATAAGCCTTCAAGGAGCGGACTCGAAAACTCTTGCTCGGTTAAGTAAGTCTTTAACTCATAAATTAAAAAATGACAGCGCTTTTATTAAAGTCCTAAATTCAGAAGATTCTATAACGGTCCAGACGGAAAAGTTTCTTTTCAGCAATCGCTATTTACTTAGCCCAACCCTTTATCCTGAAAGATTTTCTCCACAAAGTCTGCATGATATTTTGTCGGAAACATTGGGTCGGATTGTCTTGTCGCGGGGATTTTTGGAAAAACGTTATTTAGACAGGGATCCTTCGGGGGAGTTTATGTCAATATTACGATCTTGGATCGAAACGCCGTTGCTGAATAAAAAACACGGAGTTTGGTTCTCTGCGGATGGTACGCATGCTTTCCTCGTTGCGGAAATTTTTGCTGAAGGTTTGAATTTAAATCAATTTGAGAACGCTATCCATATTATTGATGATAGTTTCAACGATTTGAATCACAACATTTCAGTGAGCTTGCGCATGGTGGGTCCTCCAGCATTTGCTGTGGCATCCCGGGAGTCTATAAGGAGAGATGCCACAAAGCTCTCCATCATTGCAACCTGTTTAGTGATTGGTATCATTTATCTATTTTATCGATCCATCACCCTGATATTTCTTTGTTTGATTCCCCTGTTATGCGGGATTTTAATAAGTGTCTCCGCTATTGTTTTGATTTTCGGGTCGATTCATGGGATCACCTTGGCGTTTGGAATCGTCATTATTGGAGTGGCAATTGATTATCCTCTACACCTGTTTAGTCACATTAAAGCTAACGAACACCCTTCCGAGGCAATGGATCGAATCTGGCCGACTCTGCGACTGGGAGTTCTTACCACTGCGCTTGGATTTGTGTCCATGATTTTTTCAGGTTTTGATGGTTTGATTCAGTTAGCTGCCTTCACGGTGTGCGGTCTGGTAACCGCCGCCTTGGTCACTCGCCATATTCTTCCCAATATCACTGGTTTTTCATTTTTTAAATACTTGCCCACGAGGGTAGAGGCATTACCCTTTGAAGCCCTAATGAAAAGTAAAATTTTATTCTATGTTTTTCTGGCAGGAGTCATTACATTCTTGGGCTTTCAACGTAATGAATTGTGGGAAAATGATATCGCGAAGTTAAGTCCCGTTCCGGATTCGCAATTGGCTTTAGACCGCCAAATGCGTGAAGAACTTAATTTGCCCAATGTCAGTTATTGGGTGATCGTGAAAGGAAAATCCGAGCAATCTGCTTTACGGTGGACCGAATCGGTTGCTGATGAATTTCAGGCCTTAAAAAATCAGGGGGCAATAAGTGGATTTGATGCGGTAACAAAGTATCTTCCAAGCTTTGAAAAACAAGCTCAGCGCATAAAAACTCTCCCTTCTATTGAGCAATTGAAAGAAAACCTGCGAATCGCTAAAAAAGGATTGCCATTTCGGGAGAATGCATTTGAGGGATTTATTCAGGAGGTATCTAGTGCAAAGAAATCCGAATTTTTAACCTCCGAGCGGATGAGGGGAACCCTGTTGGAGGCGCAAATCAATAAATTATTTTACCACCAGGAAAACTTGTGGTTTTCCATGATTTCATTTAAAGGATCTGTCGATAAAAAACTCGTCGCCAGGGCTATCAGTAGTTTCCCCTCCGAAAACGTCTTTGTTCTCGAGCCAAGAAAAACTTCCAATATCCTGATCAACCGATACAGGGATAGGGCATTGCTGTTTTTCGGCTGGGGATGCCTGATCATTGTTTTAACATTGAGGGTCGCATTGCGCCAATGGGTTGCAGTTGGACGAGTTTTAATCCCTATTATAGGATCCGTCTTAACCGTCATTGCAGTTTTGATCACGGCCAAGATACCGCTATCATTATTTCACCTTGTGTCTTTGCTGTTAGTAATAGGGTTAGGAATAGATTACGCCTTGTTTTTGAATCATAAACTAATGTTAAAAGAGGAGCGCTCCAAAATCCATCATGCTTTAATCGTATGCAACTTGTCGACCGTTACGGTGTTTGGAACCCTGGCTTTTTCTACCACGCCGGTCTTGAGAGCGATTGGAACAACAGTGGTAATAGGTGCGTTTTTATGCCTCTTGTTTTCACTTATATTTGCTTCAAAACCAAAAATGATAGACAACCCAGTATAGAGAAATATTAACCTTCTTGAGCATTCAATAATTTTTCCTTGGAACCTTTAATTTTATCCAAATTCACTTTAACCAGTGCAGTGGGCTGCGAACTCAAAGAACACGAGCAGGCTTTGCTAAACCTGCGGTCAGGACTAGGTCCCTGTAATTTAGATTTCATAAACTTAGATACTTGTGTCGGCAGGGTAAAGGGGATTGAGGATTCTCCCGTGGTGGATCGATTAAAAGAGTTTGACTGTCGCAATAACAGGCTGGCTCAACTGGCTTTGCATCAGGATGAATTTGAGCAAGCTGTCGAAAAGGCGAAAATTCGTTACGGCCCTGAAAGAATCGGTTTATTTCTGGGAACCAGCACCTCGGGTATATTACAAACCGAAATGGCTTATCGGCACCGAGACCCCGCTACCGGGGATTTGCCCAAAACTTATAAGTACAAAGAAACCCAAAATAATTTTTCTGTAGCAGCTTTCGTGAAAAAGTATTTTAAGCTAGAGGGTCCTGCATTGGTTGTTTCCACCGCATGTTCTTCCAGTGCTAAGGTATTTGCTGAAGCCTCTCGGTTTATACAATCTGGATTTTGCGATGCTGCTATAGTAGGTGGCGTGGACTCGTTGTGCCAGACCACCTTGTATGGATTTTCTTCTCTACAGTTAGTGTCTTCTAAACCCTGTCGGCCTGCTGATCCAGACCGCGACGGGCTTTCCATTGGGGAAGCTGGAGGATATGCTCTGCTAGAAAAACCTGAAAACGGTGACTTCCAAAATCAAATTGCTTTCCTGGGATATGGTGAAAGCTCTGACGCCTACCACATGACTTCACCTCAGCCTGAAGGAAGAGGTATGGCCCAGTCCATGCAAATGGCTCTTGAGTGCTCTGGATTAAAGGCCAATCAAATTTCCTATATCAATTTGCACGGAACCGCTACACAAACAAACGATAAGGCCGAAGACAAAGCCGTTGTAAAGATTTTTGGTTCGTCTACTCCGTGCAGTTCTACAAAAGGGTGGACCGGGCACACACTTGGAGCCGCAGGTATTACTGAGGCAATTATTTGTGCAATCTGCTTGAATAATAATTTTATTCCTGGGAGCTTAAATACCCGTATGCTGGATTCAGATTTTTGTTCAAATATTATCTTAGAAAATCGGACTGAAAAGTTAGGTTACGTTCTCAGTAATTCATTCGGCTTTGGTGGAAATAATTGTAGCTTAATTTTCGGAATTCATTTATGACAACCGTTTACTTGGATGGAATTGGAATCGAGGCGCCAGGATTGAGAACATGGCAACAAGCTAGACTTGTTTTAAGAGGGGAAAATCCATTCTACTTTGAGAAAAAATCTCATCCAGTGGCTACTTTGATTCCAGAAAATGAAAGAAGGCGAGCTGGCGACACTATTCACTTAGCGGTTCACGTAGCAGGTGAGGCGGTGAACAATGCCAAAGTAAATCCAGAGTCGTTGATAAATGTTTTTTCTTCTTATAGAGGAGCTTTAAAAATAGTTGATCATATGTGTAATGCAGTGACCTTGCCGGATCATCCTATATCCCCTACTCAGTTCCATAATTCAGTTTACAATTCTCCAGCCGCTTATTGGTGCATTGCTACCCAAACAAGGGGTCCATCCACCAGTCTTGCTTGCGCTGAAGCAAGTTTTCCTGGTGCGCTTCTTTCTGCTACCGCTAATGTCTTTACACATAAACAGGGTGTGCTTCTGGTTGTGTATGATGTGGAATCTCCAAAGCCATTTCATAAGCAATATGCAATTGAATTTAATTGTGGTATCGCGTTGGTGCTGATGCCTTCTCAGTCAGAGAATACCTTGGCTAAATTGGATATCAATTTTCAATCCCGTAAAACTGAGGAAATGGATATGGCATTAAGTCCGCCTTTAGTGAAATTAATAAGTGGTAATGCTTCAGCACAACCCTTGAGAATGCTTTCTGCAGTTGCAAGTCAAGATTCTCGTGAAATGTTTTATGATTATTTGGAAAACTCTGTAGTCGAAGTTAAAATTAATCCATGCAATTAAATAAAAAAGAAATTGAAGCCCTCATTCCTCATAACGGGGCAATGAGTTTGTTAAATGAAGTTCTAAAATGGGATGAAGATCATATTGTTTGTCTTGCCAATTCTCACAGGAGCAAACATAATCCTTTAAGAAACGAGAATGTTTTATCTTCCGTCTGTGGGGTAGAATACGCAGCCCAGGCAATGGCTGTTCATGGAGCCCTGTCTACGGGTGATCCAGATGAGGAACCGCGCCCTGGATATCTGGCATCCATTAAGAACCTGGACCTTTTGGTATCTAGCTTGGATGATATTGAGTCAGATTTGGTGATAGAAGCTGAATTATTGATGAGGGACAAGGAGTTCTTGGTTTATCAATTCCGTGTTCTATCAGAAGATCTTAATCTTTTGTCTGGGCGCGCTATTATTTCTATTAAGGGAAACTCTATAAATTGAAGAAGGCTCTTGTTACAGGTGGGAGTGGAATAATTGGCTCCGCTATTTGCGAAGCCTTGGCGAATGAGGGTTTGCACGTACTTGTCCACGCCAATGAGAACCTTGACCGGGCAAAACAAGTGGTCGAAAAAATTCACTCTGCTGGCCAATCGGCGGAAACTGCTTGTTTTGATGTTAGTGATCATAAGGCTACCTCGCATCACCTAGACAATATTTTAGAATCTGGTCCCGTCCAGGTATTGGTTAATAATGCTGGAATATATGATGATGCTACCATGGCCGGTATGTCATCTGAACAGTGGGACAGAGTTATTCAGACCACCTTAAATGGATTTTTCAATGTTACACACCCTCTATTACTGCCGATGATTCGCTCACGCTGGGGTAGGATCATTAGCATCTCATCCATTACCGGAGTCGCCGGCAATAGGGGACAGACTAATTACGCCGCAGCAAAATCGGGTCTGCATGGAGCAAGTAAATCTTTATCGAAAGAGGTGGCCTCAAGAGGAATTACCGTCAATGTTGTTGCACCCGGAATTATCCAGTCTCCATCAACAGATGAACATTTTTCCGACACAGACGTGAAAAATTTAATTCCCATGAAACGGAGAGGAACACCCCAGGAAATAGCCGATGTGGTGGTTTTCCTCGCCTCCAAAAAAGCGTCTTATATTTCGGGTCAGATTCTTAACGTTAATGGTGGGATGTGTTAATAAACTGGATCCACTATGCCTCAATCCTTGCCTCTAATTATAGATAAAGAGAAATTTAAGGAAAAATTTACCGCAATCATTCCGGCCTATAATGAAGGTAAAACCATCCGGGATCTGGTGAATAAAACTGCAAGCCAGATTAGTCGGGTGGTTGTGGTAAATGATGGTTCAGCAGATGATACCTGCCAGCAACTCGTGAACCTCCCCATAGAACTTCTTTCCAATACCAGTAATAAGGGGAAAGGATACTCGTTGTGGCGAGGATTTCACCTTGCTCTTGAATCAGAACTGAGGGGAGTCATTACTTTGGACGGGGACGGCCAGCACCGGCCTGAAGATATTCCCAGATTCCTCGCTGCATATTCGGAGTTTCCTGACCACTTAATCATTGGCACACGGATTCACGATTTGCGGTCATTCCCTCCGAGTCGTCGATGGGCCAACCAACTAGCAAACTTGGGAATCTCCCTGGCAGTGGGGTCCAGGGTACCCGATACGCAATCCGGATTTCGCCTGTACCCCGCCTCTCTTCTAAGAAGATTGCAGCTTAATTCCCACCGTTACCATGGCTTTGTGTTTGAAAGTGAAGTGATAATCGAAGCCGTTAAACTGGGTTTCAAAATTCACTCAATCCCTATTGCAGCCATCTATGGAAACGAGCTAAGAAGATCGCATTTCCACCCGGCATGGGATACGATCCAAGTCGGGAAAATGATTGTGGGAAAAATCGCATCCAAAATTCTAAAATCAGGTTCAAAGAAACCTGTTAAAAAATGATCCTGTTCTTTCTCCATCCAGCCTACATGTGGGTTATTTGAATAATTATGGCTTTTTCCAGGTTTTGGATCCACCCATTATAATTTGAATGAATATTTGTTCCGTCATAACTCAAATTGGTGCTGCTATTATAGGTAATGCTGAAATTTTCAGTAGTATATTTGATATCTACAATTGCAGTATGCTCTCTCAAATTTAGCGTTCCAATCAAATGTACGGGGCTTTGACTTTTTATTCGCCAACCTTATCCTGAACCGGCAATGATAATGG
>JAPYPM010000028.1 GCA_029937635.1 Nitrospinaceae bacterium | reverse complement strand
GGATACATCATTATAGATCGATCAATATTTATTAAATATTATAGTGATACCGATGTTAATAGCTTCGTGATTTATCTTTCAAATACAAATGAAATAGAAAATGTCAGACAGGAGATACTAAAAACACTTGGCGCAGATTATAATTTGATTATTAGATCAAACTCTGAATTAAAACAAAACGTGCTGGAAATTTTTGATAAAACCTTCGCTATTACCTATTCACTGGAAATCATTGCGGGATGCGTGGCGTTGCTTGGGCTATTCAATACCTTGATCGCATTAATACTTGAGCGCAAAAGAGAGATTGGAATTCTTAGGTTTATTGGAGGGTTTCGGGCTCAAGTTAAGCGCATGGTTCTTATCGAGGCAGGTATCTTAGGATTTATTGGCTCAATTCTAGGCGTGGTTGCCGGAGCGATTGTTTCCTATATTTTAATTTTTGTAATAAACAAACAGTCATTCGGCTGGACTATCCAAATTTACTACCCATATGCTTTTGTTTTATGCTCTCTGCTTTTGTTTTGGGGGGTTTCTTTTATTGCCGGTCTTTATCCTGCAAAACTTGCGGCAAGTCTAAACCCAAAGGAAGCGGTTCGAGTCGGATGATTTTAATAGGTGTTGGAATGTCAAATAGTTTAGCCTTTCTTGACTTGATCTTCTTCCCTAGGCTTTAAAAATTAATTTACCTAACGTATGAAAGTGCCCTCGATTTTTTTTTGGCAGGCTTGTAAACGATGTATAATAGCGTGTCTCCGATACTGGTTTAGTCAATTCATATTAACGGTTACTTAATAGTTGGGTTTGTATATGGCAGATTTTGATTTAAAAGAAGCGCGTAGTTACCTTCATTACCTTTTGACACTTAGTCTTCGTCGAGAAGAGGCCTTTGGTTCATTGGCTTTTACTTTCATCAAGGAAAATGACATGGAGTCCTTGGGACTGTTGCCTGAAGAACAGTTCAATCTTCTGATGGCAATCATCCAGGCATTTGCTCCTGAACCCAAGCGTTACGTTCAAAAACTTGATCTCTTAAATAAAGCAAAGGAATTGCAATTAAAAACTAGTTATTCGAACCCAGACCTTGCACGTCAGTTGGATTATGATATACGCAAAACTCAGGCGGAACTGGACATATATAATGATGCTATGAGGTCAGCAGGCGCGCCTCTGGATAAGCAATTAATTATCGTGCAATCCGATGTTCCTGATTATATTTTAGATATCGCACAAAAGAGAGCAGGGGCCTATTACCAAGAAAAATATCACCTGACAAAAGAGGCAAAAGCAGGACAGCACTTCACCGGCGGGCCAAGAAAATTCGAACCGGATAATAAAGATGTGCACCGCGAATTTCCAGGAGCTTGTGCCCCCTTTATGAATTCGCGGACGAACGCGTTTCATTTAATGCTTCCCTTCGATTTAAAAATTACACGTAAACCTGAAGATCCTTTGGAGGCGGGAGTACGTGTATTTTACTGTAAGGAAGGGTACTCGTTCCCCTTAGCTTATGATATGGATAAACTTATTAGTTACAATGACGCACAAGTACTTCCAATAGACTTGGAAGACCCAAACCTTTTATTTGTTTCTGCATCTCAAGTGAAAGAACGAGAATGTAAATACCAAGTTGGTGCTCCTTCGCCTGAAAACCCTCTGGGATTAAGTTATCCTCGAGCAGTGTTGGAAAGAATGGGGAGTCTAGGTCCATTTTTGCAGGTTGTTAATAACTTCAAGGTATGGTTTGACTCCTCTCGTGTTTCCGTTTTAATTCAGGGGGCACCTGATCTTCAGGAATATGGTCTTCAGGGAGGATCCGGTTTAATGACTCGAACACATGCATCAGATAAGATACCTGCCTATGCTGAATCGTCAAAAGAACCTTGGCAGGAAGGTCTTAGTTTTAATTTTGTCAACATGCACCTTCAGCTCCTTCCTGGGGAGGAACGAGCTATCGTACCATTCAATACTCCGATATTTTCCTTACACCCGGTGCTTAATCGGCAGTGTTTTCAGATTATGAATGCCGAGGATGCAACCAAAAATTGGGAAAAAGAACAAGCTAAAGCAAAAAAATAAGATCTAGCCTCCAGACTGCAGTTTTATAGTCGAGGGGGAAATCTATTGTAGAATTTAAAATGGTTAAGTTATTTCAAATTAATATTTTTTTTCTGTGTCTGCTTTTATTGCTTTTTGGGTGCAATGAACAGAAAAAAAATGTGGCAGGGATGTCTGGCTCTAGCCAAATAAAGGATCCTACTGAGTTAATAAAGCTTGCTGTTAGCAAACAAGAGACAGGTGCTTATGATGAAGCAATAGATATTCTTGACCAAGTCTTAGCAGCCAATGCTCTGTATGCGCAAGCCCATTACCAAAAAGGGTTGATTTACGAAGAGTGGGATAGAAGGGAAGAATCTCTCGCATCATACAAAAAGGCAGTTGAAATAAACCCAACCTACAATGAGGCTCGACTCGGCCTTGCATCCCTTTACGATAAATCAGTGCTCAACGAACTTGCTCTGGAGCAATATCTTAAAGTTGCTGAAACAAGAGTTGATGACCAAGCCATTCATTTTAAAATTGCATTGGAGTACTGGTACCTTCAAGACATCCCAAAAACAGCTGAACATTACATTAAGGTGATAGAAGTTAACCCAGAACATTTGCAGGCACATTTAAACTTGATTAGTGTATATGAGCGTATGAAAAATTGGGAAAAGGCTCTTGAAGAAATTGTGATTGTTAAACGGCTATCGCAAAAAACGAATAATCAACAAGCTATGAAAATTGTGGAAAACAAATTTAAGTTTATTGAGGGAAGAATGAACCTAACAAAGAAGGATATAAAAAGAAAGTCAGAACCGCCTTTTGAATAGACTGACTGCGTATTTTCTTGAGTAGCTACTTTTTTATTTGAAAGTCTTGGAGGTTTTTAAAAGACTGCGAATTAAAATGTATTGGGCAGTTTTTTTAATGGGAAGTGAATATCAGTCGGAGTTCTTGGCTTTGAAAAAGTCGCCTCCTTTATAGACTTCCTTGTTTATTCCCCAGTGGATTTCTTTATCAAGTTTTTTAAGGAGGGGGATGTGTTTTGAGCAGTGAATGTAAGCTTCCTTTACGGTGATAAAAACCCAACGCTCAGGAATTTTTCCTTCGTTCTCTCGAGTTTTATCTTCTATGTTTTTATCAAGGTTAATGGTTTTAAAAAACTCTTCATGCTCAATAATTTGTGCTGTCCCATTTACGTGTAGCCCTATGGTGCTTTCGAAAAAATCTATGAAGGTCATCCCGATATTTTGATTTTCTAGGATGTTTCCTAAACTCGCCATGACGCCATTTCCTCTATATTCAGGATAGGCTATAGTTTTTTCACTTAGTACTCTTATAAAACCTGATTTTCCCGCACGAAAAGAACAGTCACATTCTCCTTTAGAGTCAGCACTCGCAATGAAAACCATTTCCTGCTTAGATATAAAATCACGCATGGTAGAATTCAGGTGACTTAGCATTTGTTTTTCGTAAAAAGCAGAAGCACTTTGCTTAGTGCCAAACTTTTCTTGTAAAGAGTGTTCCCCTTTTGATCCACGATTAGCCATAAGAAATACCTGCTTATTTTTTTAATTCTGGTTAGCTTATAAATATATATAACTGAGCTCTAAGTATCTATGATATTACATCATATAGGCACAAAAATGGTTCATTTGTTTGCGCCTTTAAATACTGACGCAAACCTTTCATAGCCTTCATCGACAAGGCTTTCTTTGGGTATAAACCTTAGTGAGGCAGAATTGATACAATATCTGAGTCCTGTTGGTTTGGGTCCATCTTTAAATAAGTGCCCTAAGTGAGAATCTGCATTTTTGGATTTTATTTCGATACGGTTCATGCCTAAGCTGTTATCTTTTTGAGTGGTAATATTTGCAGATACCAGAGGCTTGGTGAAAGATGGCCAACCAGTACCAGATTTAAATTTATCCTGAGAGCTGAAAAGTGGCTCTCCGGAAACAATGTCTACATAGATTCCCTGCTTTTTATTATTCCAGTAATCGTTTATATAAGGGGACTCAGTACCATTTTCCTGCGTGACTCGATATTGAAGAGAGGTTAGCTGTTTTTTTAACTCATTTTTAGGTGGTTTTATAAATTTAGTATCGAGGGGGTGCTTGCTACCGAAATTGTCTTTTTTTGAGGTTTTTGTTACCTCGTATTCAAGGTTATCGTCCCAATATTTTTTCAAAAATTGGTCTCTTCCTGATCCCATTCGGTATAACTTGTAACGAACTTTACTCTTCTTGTAGAAATCTTGATGATATTCTTCGGCGGCATAAAATGTAGTTGCTTTAACAATATCTATTCCTATTTTATTTTTGAACCGCTTGCTTTTTTCAAGTCGGTCTCTAGATTTTTCAGCTAGTTTCTTTTGATCTTTATTGTGATAGAAAATAGTGGGTCTGTATTGTTTGCCTCGATCTATAAATTGTCCATTTACATCAGTAGGGTCTATGTTTCTCCACAGTACCTCCAGCAAATCGTTATAGGAAATTTTAGAAGGGTCGTAATGAATCTCTATAGCTTCTGCGTGATTTGTTGAGCCGGTTGCTACTTCTTTATAACTGGGATTTTCTTTTTTACCTCCAGTATATCCAGAAATGACTTTGGAGACACCTGGCAGCTTTTCAAATGGAGGTTCCATGCACCAGAAGCAGCCACCTGCAAAGGTTGCTTCACTTATATCTGGCATTACAGAAGACTTACCTTTGTAACTAGAATCACTTGATCCATTTATTGTTTTAAAGAGTACAGCTATTAAAACTATCAATATAATAAAAAAATGAATATAATTATTTTTCATTCTTTAAACTCCAGGTAATGTGTTTCTGGGGCTTTAATTCTTAGTTTTATTAAATAACAGTATTTAATTAGTCTATTTTATTTTTTTGTTTTTATGAAAATTTTTTTGAGAAAAACCCCTCTTTACTCAAATCGTGTTTTTATATTCATCGTGAGCTATTTCGAAACCCCCCTTCCAACTTTTCACAATCTCTTGGCAGGTATGTGCAAGAGCAGTTGATTGAGTGGGGTATAAAAACCCCTTTTATAATAAGCTTTTATTAAGCAATAGGCCGTTAGGAGGTTGTCATGACTGGGGCTGAGGATCTTGCAAACACAGCTTAAAAATAGTAAAAAAAATCATTTAAACCTTTAAATATAAGTAAATTAAAAAAACATATTGGTGAAGTGATTTTTATTTGACAACACAATATATTGTATATACTGTTATTTTCTAGCACAAGATATGGTTGTGTGACGTTTTTCGCGGTGTTTCATATAAGTAATGTTTCAGGTGGGTGGGTGTTCTAATTTTTTTATTCGTTAAATCATAAAAGTAAGGAAGGTTTGCGTGCATATTGATCGAGTTTTTACTAGGTATTCGGCAGATCAGAATGATCCCTACAGCGAAATAGATTTTGTAGAAAGAACTTCAAAAATCACTAACGCAGATGGTTCCATTGTTTCTCAAATGGAGCAGGTGTTAGTGCCGACCCTTTGGTCTCAAGTGGCTGTAGATATTATGGCCCAAAAATATTTTCGAAAAGCTGGGGTTCCTGTTCGACTCAAGAAAAAAATAGAGGTTGGTATTCCTGAGTGGCTTTGTCCGTCAGAGGTGGATGCTGAGGCGTTGTCCGAACTTCCAGAGCCAAAGAGGATGGGCGGCGAAACGGATTCACGGCAAGTGTTCCATCGTTTAGCGGGTTGCTGGACCTATTGGGGTTGGAAGAATAAAACTTTTGAAAACGAAGATCAGGCGCGAAATTATTACCAAGAAATGTGTCACATGCTGGCAAACCAGATGGCCGCTCCAAACTCTCCTCAGTGGTTTAACACCGGACTTAACTGGGCTTATGGTATAGAGGGGCCTGCTCAAGGGCATTATTTTTTTAACGAGAGAACTGGGCAGGTTGAAAAATCAAAAAACGCTTATGAACGACCTCAACCGCATGCTTGCTTTATCCTTTCGGTCAAGGATGACTTGGTCTGCAGCGGTGGCATTATGGATCTTTGGCAACAGGAAGCACGATTGTTTAAGTTCGGGTCTGGTACCGGATCCAATTTTTCCAAATTACGCGGTAATAACGAACCTCTCTCAGGTGGTGGTAAGTCATCAGGGCTTATGAGCTTTCTTAAAATTGGTGATCGCGCAGCAGGGGCTATAAAATCTGGAGGTACAACAAGGCGCGCAGCTAAGATGGTAACTCTTGATATAGATCACCCAGATATTGAAGAATTTATAAACTGGAAAGCTAAGGAAGAAGCTAAGGTTGCTTCAATCGTGACAGGTAGTCGAATTCTTAAGCGACGGCTGAAGGAAGTTTTTATTGCTTGTTGGGATGAAACTTTGGAAGGAGATGCTCGTTTCAATGTTAAAGAAAACCACAACCTTAAAAAGGCCGTACGGAAAGCAATAGAAGATTTTATTCCAAAAAATTATATCTATCGCGTAATTCAACTGGCGCAGCAAGGCATAAAGGAGTTTGAATTCGAAGAATATGACACTAATTGGAACTCTGAGGCTTACGGCACAGTTTCTGGCCAGAATAGTAATAATTCTGTTCGTCTGACTAATGATTTTCTGCAAGCAGTTGAGAATGATGGTAATTGGGAGCTTCGTCAACGAACCACAGGAAAAGTTAGTCGACAGTTAAAAGCACGAGAGCTTTGGCAGTCTATAAACACAGCAGCTTGGGCCAGTGCTGACCCAGGGCTCCAGTTTGATACAACTATTAACGAATGGCATACTTGCCCTGAAGAGGATCGGATTCACGCTTCTAATCCTTGCTCAGAGTACATGTTTCTGGATGATACGGCGTGTAACCTGGCATCAGTTAATTTGATAAAATTTTTTGATTCAAAGACGGGCGTCTTTGACGTAGATCATTTTCGCCATGCTTGTCGTTTATGGACCGTGACACTTGAAATTTCTGTGGCCATGGCGCAATTTCCAAATAAAGAAATTGCGCGTAAAAGCTATGAATATCGTACGCTGGGATTAGGGTATGCGAATTTAGGTTCACTGCTAATGGTAATGGGAATCCCTTATGACTCCGATCAAAGCCGTGACATAACAGGTGCGATTACGGCATTGTTAACCGGTGCATCCTATGCGACATCTGCTGAACTAGCTTCTGAGCTAGGGCCTTTCTACAAGTATGAAAAAAATAAGAAGCATATGATGCGCGTTATGCGCAATCACCAAAGGGCTTTATTAAATTCTGATCAATTGGAATACGAAGGGTTATCCATTTTTCCTCAAGGAGTTTGTGCGGCTAATTGTCCCAATAGTCTTATGGTAGCAGCTAAAAAAGCATGGGGCGATGCCCTAGCACTGGGAGAAAAATATGGTTTTCGCAATGCGCAAACCACCTGTATAGCTCCTACCGGAACCATTGGTTTATTGATGGATTGTGATACTACGGGAATTGAGCCAGATTATGCCTTAGTAAAATACAAAAAACTCGCAGGGGGCGGGTATTTTAAAATAATTAACCAGTCTGTTCCCTTTGCACTTCAGCGGTTAGGTTACAAGTCAGACGAAATACAATCAATTGTAAGATACTGCGTCGGGACAGCGAGCTTGGAAGAGGCGCCTCATATTAATCTTAGTTCCTTGAAGACGAAAGGGTTTACAGACGAAGCTCTTTCTAAAATTCAGCAGGAGTTACCAAAAGTATTTGATATTACATTTGCTTTCAATAAGTTTGTTTTAGGTGAATCCTTTTGCGAGGAAGTTCTTGGGATTAGTAGCGAAGAACTCGATTCATTTGATTTTAATATGCTTAGTTATCTCGGCTTTTCAGAAAAAAATATTGAAGAGGCCAATAATGTTATTTGCGGCACCATGACCATAGAGAATGCGCCCTATCTTAAACAGGAACATTATTCAGTTTTTGATTGTGCCAATACATGCGGAAAGTATGGAAAACGCTTCATCCAACCTGGGGCCCATATTTATATGATGGCGGCAGCTCAGCCGTTTCTTTCAGGTGCTATTTCCAAGACAATTAATATGCCCAACGAAGCAACTCTTGAGGATATGGATAATGCACATATGCTCTGTTGGAAGCTCATGTTGAAGGGAACGGCTGTGTATAGGGATGGATCAAAGTTAAGCCAGCCTCTTAACAGTACATTGAGTGCAGAATTTAAGTTACTTGAAGTTGACGATATTGTGGAGAAGGAACCACTTAAAATTGCCGAGAAAATCATTGAAGTCGTGCGTGAGAGAAAACGAAAAACACTTCCCCATAGGCGGGCTGGATATACACAGAAAGCGGTTATTGGAGGGCATAAAGTGTATTTGCGCACAGGACAGTACTCTGATGGATCGCTCGGTGAAATATTTATCGATATGCATAAAGAAGGAGCAGCCTACCGTAGTCTTATGAACTGTTTTGCGATAGCGATTTCCTTAGGGTTGCAACACGGTGTTCCTCTTGAAGAATTTGTCGATGCCTTCGTGTTTACAAGATTTGAGCCAAATGGAATTGTCACAGGCAATGAACGAATTACAATGGCTACTTCCACTATTGACTATATCTTCCGAGATTTGGCTATTCATTATCTTGATCGTACAGATCTTGCTCAAGTCACCCCTGATGATCTCCGAGCAGATGCTATAGGAAAGAACCATGAGTCAGAGCCAGGTGAAACACCTAGTCAGGACTCAAAAGATAAAACATCAGGAATAATTCAAAATAAAGGCGAGGAAAGTCTTAATAAGACGAC
The DNA here is from genome assembly GCA_029937635.1 of Nitrospinaceae bacterium. Classification (GTDB taxonomy): domain Bacteria; phylum Nitrospinota; class Nitrospinia; order Nitrospinales; family VA-1; genus Nitromaritima. Next base: position 5,969 of record JAPYPM010000028.1, on the reverse strand, counting down.
GGCCCCATCTGATTTTCAAGCCAAAGAAAATAGAAGCAACGGTCAGGCTAAGGCTGTCGAGGTAATTCCAATCCTCAGTAATGAAGGTGAAGGGGGACAGGCTGTAACTGCGAAAAAATTAATTTCTACAGCGGTGATCGCGAAGTTAAAGGGTTATGAAGGTGATCCCTGCGATGATTGCGGGCAGCTGACTCTTGTTCGGAATGGGACTTGTCTCAAATGTCAAACCTGCGGGGCGACTTCAGGCTGCTCATAAATTTCTAAAAAAATCGTTTTGTATTGAGCTAATTGATTGACTTTGCACACCGGAAACCAAAGGTTGGATTTTTAAGGTTGCCGGCTACCACACTTCGAAGGTTTCCCGTTTTGAAATTAAGAGAACTTGTCCACCCCCCTCCCTTGATAACTTTGTAATTTCTATTTTTTTTGGGTCCTAATTTTTTCTGGGGAGAGATGTTCCTACTGTCAACCCATTCCCATACATTTCCAATCATATCTAAGGTACCATAAGGTCCCTCTCCTAGAGGAAATGAACCTACAGGCGCGACCGAAAGGAAGCCATCATTTTGCCCAACAAGGTTGGCAAGGGGCCTTTTGTTATTTGGGCTCAAATATATAGTTTTTTTTAAGGAGGTTCCAGCTGCCAACTCCCACTCAGTTTCTGTGGGTAGACGTTTTCCTACTGCTCGGCAATGCTTGTCTGCTTCGATCCAATCGACACTCATTGCGGGACAAAGCAAACATTCTTCTTCAGTTATGTAGGTTTGATCGTGGGCTGGATGAGTTTTAGTATATTCTGTTAGGGTTACTTCAGTACGATCAATATAAAATGGGATTATTTTTTTTGGATCATTGGTGGAATTGGGATGAAAATTCGAGCCACCTTTTGTTGATTTCAAAGAGCCGGGTGGGATAGAGGATGAATCGACCAAAACCATAAGTTTACCGTTTTTGGGAGAAATTATAGATGGCAAGAGTACTTGGTCAAAATTGGTAGGCGAGGATAATTTTTGGATCTGCTTTTTATGTGGGGCAGATTTTCTTTTATATAGTTTGGTTTTTCTTTTAAATATTTTGGATCTTTTGTTACGGACTTTTGTTTTTCTTTTATATTTTTTTATATGTGTTTTAAGTTGTTTTATATTTTTTTTATCTTTTGGAGGGTATTCCCAGGAATATTTACGGTGTTTGCTTAGGCCAGAATTACATGCTGATATAAAAAAAAAGGTTAATAGCGTAAGAACAACGATAGCTCGCAAGAGTTCTATTCCTTAGTCGACATAGATTCAAATCTTTTCTTCAAACTTTGGTAGCGTTCGTACTGTATTTTTGCTAATTCGGGTTTTTTAAGTTTTTCAAAAGTGAAACCCAAACTATATCGAGCATTAAAATGAGTAGGGTCAAGTTTGATAACAGATTTAAAGGTTTCAGCTGCCTTTTCATAATTATTGCGATAATTATACATTCCCCCTAGCCCATATAATGCATCAACATTGTTTGGGTCTAGTTTTGTAGCTTTTAAAAAAGTATTATACGATTTATCGTAGGCCCCATTTTGATTATGCTTCAATGCTTCTTTTACTAATTCTTCACTATTTTGGGATGAACATTGGCCAGTAACCAAAACAATAAATAAGATCATAGAAAAGAAAAAAATACGGTTGGATAAATGCATAAATTAAAATATCACTGGAGAAATTTCAAATATTAATAGTCTGTCTTTAATCATAGTTTATTCGATGGGTAGTTCTAACGGTAATAATATTTATATTGGCACCATTAAATAGAAAGATTGAGGTAATTAGATTTTATATTACCTGATTAATTCCTGCCTCAGTTAATGTAAGGCGATTCTTAAGATAAAGTTTTCTATCACCAAACTTTGGAGTGGGTTCATTACATAATGCCCCGCAATCAGCTATACCAGTACTAATAGGTGATTCATTAAAGTGACGTAAAAACAAATCCTCGGTTTCTTTAAATGATATTTTGAGTTGGTTTCGGTCTTCTTCTCCGCGCATACCAAAATAGGGAAAGTGGTGAATATATCTACCAAATAGATTGTCACAGTCGGAAATATATTTTTGTGTATCAAGAATATGGGTGTGCCAGAATGTGTCGATATCCTTGCTTGGAACGATTATTTTTTCATTATAGATATTAGATAGATAAAGAAATCTACGGTACCAGATTTCCAATCCCGCAACTTTATTAATGGACCAGTTAGGTCCATCTTCCCGATGAGTTAGAGAGAATTTAATTGGATCAAGATCAAGTTTGCTACTAAATTCATTAAACGAGATTTTTTTCATATTCTATAGTCTCTCAAAAAGATTGGGTAAAATAAAAAATAAGACAAACCATTTTAAACGGACTTTTTAAATAAAGGAAATTAAAAAATAAAAGTATGGATACATGTCTATCATTGTAATTTTTTAGTAGGGTTAGACATGAAGCTTATAAGAAACACGAATTCCACTTGCATAAACATCGGCCCAATGAGATGTAATTTTTTGATCAGGTGTAAGCAGGTCGTGAAACGAACAAGCCCTTGCAATGTGGGGAGACCAGTCAAGTTGCTCCCACGTTAAACCTAAAGATTCAAACCATAATTCTAGCATTGCTTGGGTAGGTAGGGTTATAAGACTTAAACTATGTCCCTTGCGATTGAAAGATTCGGGCAGATTGTAGTCCTTTTTTTTTGATTGAGTGGGGCAAGATATCATCAGTGGTAGATTGAGAATTTGACTTGTGAGATGAGGGTAAGTTTTTGGGGCGTCTTTTCCTTGGACTGCAGAATAAGAGGCTGTAAAGGTATCAATAAGGATAGTTTCTTTTGCAGCGCGGACCATAAGCTTAAGCAAGTGTAACGGTTCGGCCATATAATACAACACCCCAAAACAAAAAATCGTATTAAAAGACTTTTCATCGATCTTTTCTAGAAAATTGATAATATTTTCAGCCTGGAATCTATAACTATATGGATTTATTTCTTCCTTTAAAAATAACTCCATACAACGATTTATTGTTCGTTCCTCAACGTCAATACCATGAACAAACTTGGCACCAAGTTGTAACGCCGCCCAAGAAAAAATTCCAGTATGAGACCCAACGTCTAGAATAGATTTATTTTTCAGGGATGGGTAGTTGTTATCTAATAAAACACCAATGCGGCCATTAATGCATTCAAAATGATAGGGAATTGCCCAGCGTTTAGTTCGGGTATCAGTTGTTATAAACGGGGAATTGGGGGGAATGAAAGTTTTCATAATTGATTAACTAAAAGATGTAAATTAATTAAAGGGTAATAAAGATCATATAAAAAGTTAACAAATAGTTAGGTTAGAAGGGAGTAGGAATATTTGTATAGTTATAAAATTAAAAAGTATAACATCTAGACCACTTTTAATAAATTTGTAGAAACATTATAATATAGAAAATCGTTGAAAGAATATTCCATTGAAAAAGAAAAATAAACAAAGAACGAAAACAGATGACGATAAACCTCTTATAGAAGAAGGGTTATCTGGAATTGGAGAGGCTTTTCAAAAGCTTGACCCTGGCATGGCGATTAGGCTTAAAGCACTTCAAGGAGTGGAGTCTCCTGTTGAATGGGTAATGGATGTAATTTTTGATTTATTTCCTTATGCTTGGAAAGATACAGAATTACTAGGGGAAGCGATATTAAATATTATTGCCTGCGAATTTGAGGAAGCAATTGAGGATTTAAAAGGCCTTATAAAGATGAGTCCAGATGCATATCCTGCCTATCAACTTTTAGGGCATGTGTATGGCTGTATAGGAAATTACAAAGAGGAAATAGAATGCTATAAGAAAATTATAAAATCAAAAAACGTATATCCACAGGTCTATTATAGTCTCGGAATGAGTTATTGGGTTTTGGGAAGTGAAAAAAAAGCAATGAAAGCATTTTATAATGCGATCCCAGTGAGCTCCGAGTTTGCAGTGCCTGAGTTTTGGTTTACATTTACTTTCGAGAAGCTTAAACGTTACCCGTCAAATAATAATGGTACAGGTGATAAGAATACTATCGAAAAAAATCGAGTCCTCTCAAATCTATTTTATAGAGTTGGATTAGGATTAATAGAATACGGTCACAATTCAGAAGCACGCCAAGCTTTTAAGAAATCTATTCATCTGCTTCCAGAATTTGCAGAACCGTATTATCAGTTAGGTTCTGTGCATACTAAAAAATTGAGAAATCCAAAGCGTGCAGAAAAATATTTTCGAATGGCAGAACGTTTATTTCACGAACAAAAGGAATTTCAAAGAGCCCAATTGATACAGCAGATTATTAATGTATCGAATCTTTCTATAGATAAAAATAAGGTTGCGGAAGATTGGTTAAAAGAAGGTCTTCGTCTTCAGAAATTAGGTTTTAATCAGGGATCGGTAGATGCATATAAAATAGCGATATCATTTAGGAGAGATTTTCTTGATGCGTATTATAATATGGGAATTGCATACGGTAGTTTAGAAGAAATCGGCATTGATGTTCTTGATTGTGCATTAGGAGCATTGAAACAATCTGTTCGTTTACGTACTGATTTTATACATGGTTATATTGCACTTGGTGCTGCTTATATAAGGAAAGAAGAATATTCAAATGCAATAGATGTTTTGAAACGAGCAATTTTAATTAATTCAAAAGATCCTAACGCGCACTATTATTTTGGAGTAGCTCTTAAAGCAACTAAAGATTTTGAAAAAGCGGCAACCTCTCTTTATGCCTCAGTCATGTTAAAACCAGACTCTTTGCAGGTTCAATATTTATTAGGACTTGTTCTCATAGATTGTGAAAAGTTTCAGGGAGCATGCGATGCTTTTAAGGAAGCTGTGCGAATTAAACCTGACTTTGCTGAGGGTTATTATATGCTAGGTTATGTATATCATGAAAAACTCTTAGATGTGGAAAAGGGAAACTACCACCTCAGTAAGGCTGAAAAACTTTATCTTAAAATGGAAGATTTTGGTCGTCTTAAAAATATTAGATCAATGCTAGTAAAGTAAAAATAGATGTTTTTTATTGTAGTTCGAAAAAATTAATTCTTTTCAAAAATTTAAATCTGAATTGGTAATGATTGATGTACAAGATTATTAACTTATTGTTCGAAGAGTCAGTGTCAGAGTATAAATTAATAAAAAAATGAACAAAAAAAAAATTCTATCGATTTTAATCCTTATAGGCATTGCATTGTTTTACTTTTTTGATATTCAAAATTATTTATCATTCGAAAGTTTGAAAGCTAATCGAGACAGTTTGGATATCTTTTATCAGAAGAATTCAATTGGATTTATGTTCTCGTTTGTAGGAGTTTATTTTCTAATGGTTTCACTTTCTTTGCCTGGGGCGGCAATACTAACTTTGTCTGCCGGTGCTATTTTTGGGTCCGTTCTAGGGATGTTGCTTGTAAACATTGGCGCCACATTGGGGGCAACGGCTGCTTTCCTTAGTGCTCGTTTTATTTTTCGTGATTGGGTTGAAGGTAAGTTTAGTAATAAATTGATAGCGATTAACAATGGAATTTCAGGTAATGCTGTCAGTTACATGCTATTTTTGAGATTAGTACCATTATTTCCATTCTTTCTCATCAACCTTGTTTTGGGATTAACACAGGTTCGACTCCCCATTTATTTTTTTGTAACAATGATAGGAATTATGCCAGGTTCTTTTATTTATGCTAATGCTGGAAGTAATCTGGCAAGCATAAATAGTATTTCAGACATTAGTTCTCCGGAAGTACTTGGAGCTTTGGTTTTATTGGGCATCTTTTCTTTGATTCCATCCATTTACAATCGTTATAAACAAATTTTAAAATTATAGTAAAAAAACCAAACCAAACCAAACCAAACCAAACACAATCAATTAATTTTCTAACAATGATTTTTAAGCAACATCTTATAAATCAAATGGAACGAGCTCATGCAGACGGCACTAAGTTTATTGC
>JAPYPM010000027.1:13268-14777 GCA_029937635.1 Nitrospinaceae bacterium | reverse complement strand
GGATCAGGAAGGCTATGAAGCCTTAGATCATTTTCTCTGGGTTGCGGAAAAATTTGGTATTTTAGGTGTTCCCTTGACAGAAAAGTTTTCTCCAGGTGTACCCTTACTAAGCCGAATATATATGGCTCATATATCTTTACTACCTATCCTTACTATGGGCTTGCTCGGTCTTCATGTGTTTTACATTAAGTATCACAAACTTTCTGCAAAACCTGGCGCGACAGATGCTGGTCGGATGATCCCCTTCACTCAACATATGGCGTACCTTCGACGAGCAGGTATTGGCATCTTTACTCTCATCTGTCTGCTAGCGTTAACTGTTGCGCCTCCTTTAGGGAATGAACCTATCATGGGCCTTGAGGTCACTAAACCTCCATGGCAATTTGTTTGGATTTATGCTTTAGAAAATATTTGGGTCCCATCTTTAATTGTCGCCCCAATTTTTATTGGCTTAGGTCTAGTTAGCGTGCCATTCATAGACCGTAGCGCTGAGACCGACCCTAAAAAACGACCCATTGCAATGATTATTCTATGGAGTAGTGTCGTATTATTTGTTGCCCTGACGCTATGGGGTAAGTTCACCACAATGACCCATACTATGTAATATGTTCATTCAACCCTACTATGTCTGCTCCCTCTAAAATAGTTATTGAAATTTTAACAAAAAGTGAATGTTCCCTTTGTGACGATATGAAAAAAATAGTAGCCCGTGTACTCCCGGACTACCCTGCAAAATTAGTTATGACAGATATTGAGTTCGACAAGACGTTGTATGAAAAATTCAAGGAACGAATTCCTATATTAAAGGTCAATGGAGTAGAAAGTTTTGTGTATAAAACAAATGAAACTACTTTACGTCACAAATTGGATCAATTAAAAAATGAAAATGAGCATTAGTTTGGGAGAACATTCCGAAAAGTTCTTTAGCCTGCTAAACAAGAGAAACTATGTGTGATGTCGAAGGCAACCTTCTCGAAAATAAAATCGTAAAATGACTTAGTGCAAATTTTGGGCTGTAAAAAAACCTAAACCATTTAATCTTTTTTGAGTAAACAGATATATTTATATTATGCAATTTTTTTGCGGGGTACCCAGGTTTCTTTAATAATCCTCCAATCGCTTCCATTTTTCACCCAAACAAGTTCTTTAATCCCAGTATCTGAATACTCATCTGATTTAAAAGTTTGGATAAAATTAACTTCTACAGTTTTTTTACTTTGGGAGATTTTTATATTTTGTAGTTGAATAGACATATTCGTATGTTTTTTCAAGGCCGTTTGTCTTGATATTCTCCAATCTTCATATCCCTCCTTTGAACCCTTAAATACTTTTGAATAAAATGAAAGGTAAAGCTCAATATTTTGTTTTTCCCAAGCGTTAACCCATTTTTCTAAATGCTTCTGCACAAGTTGTTTTATGGCTTGGTTATTAGCTTCAATTGCTCTGGCTTTTTCCAATTTTATTTGTTGTAGTTCAGAGCGCAAGGATGTAATTGTTGTATGAAGATTC
>JAPYPM010000027.1:2461-13168 GCA_029937635.1 Nitrospinaceae bacterium | reverse complement strand
CGCAAGGATGTAATTGTTGTATGAAGATTCTTGACCTCGCTAGAATTTTTTTCTTTTAAGATTGCGTATTCCATGATGCGGTCCAGCTTTTCTGCGGTTGCCAAAGCGATGGCTTGATTCGTGCCTTCAATTGATCTGGTTTTGCCTACATTTGTTTGTTCTATTTCCGAGCGTAAGGATGAGATTGTTGTATAAAGTTTCTTGAGCTCGATAGAGTTTTTCTCTTTTAAGTTTTCAAATTCCTTCATGCTAACCAGTTTTACTTCCTTTGCCTTCGCGATGGCTTGATTCGTGTCTAGAGCAGTTTTATCATGTACTATCGTTTTGATAAGCTGTTTATTTAAGAGTACGTTTAGTTTTTCTTCTGCTTTGATGAGCCCCTGGTCGGCTGCAAGCCGATACCACCTGATCGCTTCCTTGATATCTCGCGGAACCCCTTGACCGTTCTCAAACACAACCCCTAAACCAAAATTAATTTGCGCTTCCGCCGCTTCTTCAGCTGCTGCCTGATCCGCTAACAGTTGCGCCAACTCTTCTGTTGCCTGATTCTCTGCTTGTTCAGCCGCTGCCTGTTCCGCTACCAGTTGTGCCAACTCTTCTGTTGCCTGATTCTCTGCTTGTTGTGACGTTTCTTCAGCTTCGATTCGTGCCACCTCTGCCGCATCTTCTTCAGCTACAGCCTCCAGTCGTGCCATTTCTGCAGCCTCTGCAGCCTGTTCGGCTGCTTGTTTTGCCTTTGCCTTAGTTTTCTCGGACTTGATTTGCTCTAGTTCAGAACGTAATGAGGCTGTTATTGAAAGAAGATTTTTATTTTCTTCGGAACTTTTAAAGTTCTTAGAGTTTGTGTTGTTTTCTTGTAAAGGTTTCTTTGTTTGGTCTAAGAGTGAATTTAATTTTTTTTGTGCTATAGCAATACCTTGATTTGAGGCAAGTTCGTACCAATTCGCTGCTTTTTTCGCATTTTTTGGTACGCCTTTCCCCATTTCATACATCCACCCTAAATTGGTTTGAGCTTTACCATTACCTTGAGCAGCAGCAAGATTCCACCATTCCATCGCCTTGATAAAATCCTGCTCAACCCCCATACCTTTAACATATATCAAACCAAGTTTGTTCTGAGCTTTAACAACTCCTTGTTCCGCTGCAAATTCAAACAACTTTATTGCTTTTTTTAAATTTACCTTAACTCCTTTTCCCTTTAGGTACAAAATACCTAAGTTGTAATAGGCTTTGGTAAATCCTTTTTTTGCCAATGGACGTATTAATCTATACGAAGTTTTATAATCTTCTCTGTTATAAGCATCAATAGCCTCTTGATATCCAGCAACTAAAGCAATTGACGGACTAGTCCATAACAACAAAATACTTATTAGAATAAATATTGGAACCTTTCTATTCATTTTGTCAACGTATAGGCCTATTTAAAAGTTCTTCTTTAAAGGTATCAATTATTCCTTAATCATACTTCACGGCTATTTTTTAATGATCATCATCTTTTTTTTTAAAAAAAGTGACCTTGTATTTCTTTATTGTATTTTGACAGTAACTTTTCATGTCTATGTCTAATATCGATTGAGCTGGAACTGATCTTTTTAGGGGAAACACTACCTATTGCGGAGAAAATTCGACTTCAATGGCGTGCTTTTGGTAGTTTATCACGAACTGCCAGACCTCTATCTGGGACTCTTAAGCAATCAACGAAAGAAATATATATCTAGGTTCAATTCAGAACGTTACTTCTTGATTTTTTCCTTTTCATTATTATGAATAAGGACCTCAAACGAGCACTAAAAACCCATCTATTGTCTCCATGTAATGGGTTTGTTGTTTCGAATCAACAATCCATCCCTGAATTTCATTCTGATAAAAATAGATTCTACCTCAATTATTGATACATGCGCTCATAACTAAGCTGTAGTTGCGAGCGTTATATAAAATTTGTGTCAGGAAAAAAGTGGGTTAAGAAGCCAGGAGAGCATGCTATACTGTTGAAAATATGTGGTTTATATTATCATTTTTTATTCTTATTGCCATCTAATTACTTTAAGAAAATTTTCATTCCGCCTGTTTTTAGACGGTTTGAATGCCCTGAATCATGAAAGAAAAAGAAACTTATTTTTACGCTTTTGAAGAATATAAAAGTGATCTTGGATCCTTAAAATATACTGTAAGTGGAATTAAAAATTTACATCTAATAGCTGTATATCGTGGAAGTATTCCATTAACTGTTCATCTCTCAAATTTATTAAAATGTGAAATGAGTATCATTAAACTAGAAACGAGAAATGGAAATGTTGAAGAAGCAAAGTTTGTATCTAACAACATAAAGGAGAATGATCGCTTAGTTGTATTGGAAGACATATATGACACTGGGAAAACTATTCGTTGCATCCAACAAATGATGGATGTGAAATATAAAGATCACTCCATAAGGTATTACAGCTTGTTTGGTAAAAAAAATGATGCTGGTGTTGTTTATCTAAAAGAAACTAATAACAAATGGATTGTTTCCCCTTGGGAGACTATTTAAGTACTTATACTTTGTATAATTTTTTTGATCTACTCTCATTAATTGAAAGGGTATTTTTTGATATAACTAGAGACAGCCCGCTCTGGAGCTGTTTGCGTGAAAGTTTCAAAATCTAGAAAATATGAAGTATAACCTCCTTTACTTCAACTTTCATTTTTCAATACTAGCCGAGAACTAATTTCAGCTGACTTTAGTTTTTTTTAAAAATTAAAATTAGGAGTAGAACAATGGTTGAAAAAAAATCGTTAACCCAAGAGGAACTTCAGGTCAAAATCAAAGAACTAGTGCCCGATTGGAAGTCAGGAAAAAATGAGCGCGGCGTTCCCTACATTGAAAGAGTCAAGCACGCTTCTACTTACATGGAGGGAATTGATTTCGTTAAAAAAGTGGCAGAGGCTGCGGAAGCAAACAACCACCACCCAGATATTCATATTAACTACAAACGTATATCAATCAAGTATTGGACACATTCGTCTGGAGGTGTAACTCTAGCCGACATACAAATGGCTCAAAAAATTACTCCCCTATTCTAAAGATTGCTCATTGTTGGTCACCTTGAACAAATTGTTTGCTTAAGCTAATACTTATCAGACTAAAACAACGAATATATAAAAGGGGCCACTCCAGATCCTTCTGTCAGAATAGTTATAACTCCAAACAGTACTATAAAAAAAACGAGCTACCCGAACTTAGTAAGAAATTTTTACGCATTCTATCAACCTCAAAAGACTAACTCTTTATCAAAATATGTCAGTTTCCTCTCGTAACATATCATCGAGAGTCTGTCTTCGTCGTGTAAGTTCGCATCGGCCCTCTTCGACAGCCACTTCCGGGAGAAGAGGCTGGGTATTGTAATTAGAAGACATGGAAAATCCATAGGCACCAGCCCCCCCAACAACAATGAGGTCACCCGCTTTTGGCATCGGCAGCCTTCTCGGAACTGGCTCTTCATTTTCTTGGGTCAAAACATCCCCAGACTCACACACTGGACCAGCTACGATGATATCCTGCTCGGGACCCAAATCATCCCCCACAATCCAAATAGGATGAAACGACCCATAAGCCATGGGTCTTAACAAATGACAAAACCCAATATTTCCTAGCACGTAGTTGAGCCTTGTCCCGTCTTCTTCAAAGGTGTGGTTGAGTGCCCGCACCTCCCCGATTAAATACCCGCAGCCGGCTACAAATCTTCGGCCAGGCTCGATCTCGCATATTATTTTTCGACCGAAATGTTTTTCTAAAACTTCCATCCGCTCAGTAAGGATCGATTTATACCTTGAAATATCTTCTTGCGGTAAGTCTGGGTCATATTGGTAAGGTAAACCACCTCCAAAGTTGACTACCTCCAGATCATTAAATTCTTTAGCAAAATCCACTAACTTTCCAGTAATCCGTTTCAAGTGATCCATATCACCACCGGAGCCAATATGAATGTGTACACCAGAAATGATCAGATTATTTTTTTTCGCAATATCTCGCGCTTCACTCAGATTTTCATACCAAATGCCATGCTTACTGTAAGGGCCACCCGTATTGGTCTTCTTGGAGTGCCCGGCACCCTCTCCTGGATTGATACGAATGGATACTTTAGCACTCCCACGACCAATACTTTTAAAAGCACAGCCATACTCCTCCAACATTCCAAGTGTTCCACAGTTGGTAAAGATATTTTGTTCTAAACAAAATCGAACGTCATCTGCATTGGAAAAAACGTCGCTGGTAAAACAAATATCTTCTGGTCTAAACCCCGCTTTGATCGCGCGCCTTACTTCATAAACACTAACCGCATCGATCTTTATACCGTGAGCTAGCATTTCTTTTAAAATACGGGTATTAGAACAGGCTTTCATTGCATAACGCGTGACTGGAGACAATTGCCTAATTTCTTTGATCGACTGGCGAAGAGCGGTCATACTATATACATAAACTGGCGTCCCAAACTCCTCTGAAATTTTTCGAACATCCACACCTTCTATCTTCATCCCAACTCCTTTAAGTATCTTTCATAGACGGTCTAAATATATATCATAAATTGACCCATATCCATATTGCTTCCACCCTTATTCGAAAAAATTAGTCCATCATAAATGGATTGACTTTTCAAAGAGATAATATAGTTTTAAGATAATCTCTTTACTTGAATTTACAAATTACTTGAGCCACTTAATGTTACTTTGAGTGCTTCGAATTTTTTATTATGACGTTCGATTACAGCTGATTTCAAATTCAAAAATCGAACAATTTAGATCAAAAGGTACTTAATGTAATGACGAAATGGACTATTGAGGATTCTCGCGATCTATACAACATTTCTGGCTGGGGTTCAGATTATTTTGACATCAATAATAAAGGGCATGTCATTATCCAGCCACAAATAGGTAGTACCCATTCCATCGATTTAAAAGAGCTGGTCGAAAACATTCAGTCAAAAGGCTATTCGCTTCCAGCAATCATTCGATTCTCTGATATTCTCAAAGCAAGTATTGCAAAATTAGCCCACGCCTTTAACAAGTCCATTAAAGAATATGATTACAAGGGTACCTACCATGGAGTCTACCCTATTAAAGTCAACCAACAACGTCAGGTCGTCGAAGAAATAGTTAAATTTGGTAGGCCCTACAACTTTGGACTCGAAGCGGGTTCGAAACCAGAATTACATGCAATCCTAGCAATCTTGGACAATCCTGAGGCCCTTCTGATATGCAATGGGTATAAAGATGAAACCTTTATTCGTCTGGCCTTGATGAGCCAAAAACTCGGCAAGAAGGTTTTTATTGTTGTAGAACGCCCCGGCGAGCTTGAAATTATTGACCGTGTTGCAAAAGAAATAAACATAAAGCCTAATATTGGTCTTCGCATCAAACTCATCAGCTCTGGTCAGGGAAGATGGGCTGAGTCAGGTGGAGAGTATTCAAAGTTTGGTCTCAATTCCATGGAAGTAATCGATGCATTAGACTTTGCAGAGAAACGAGGGATAAAAAACTGTATACGACTCATTCATTTTCACCTGGGGAGTCAAATAACCAATATTCGTCGCATTAAAAACAGTCTGAAAGAAGTGGGACGCTTCTACGTAGAATTTAGAAAATCCGGATGTCCTATCGACTATATTGATGTCGGAGGTGGACTTGGTGTCGATTACGACGGTTCACGTTCAACCTACGCGTCAAGCACCAACTATAACGTTCAAGAATATGCCAACGATGTTGTCTATCATGTTCTGGAATCCTGCCAGAAAGAAAATTTGCCTCATCCTAATATTATTTCAGAGTCAGGACGGGCGATGACCGCCTACCACTCCATTCTCGTTTTCGATGTCCTCGATGTCACTTCGTTCCCCGAGTGGAATGAAGAAATTGAAATCCCTAAGGATGCCCCAGAAATCGTAACGGAAATTTACGACGTACTGGAAAACACTTCCAATAAGAACCTAATTGAGTCGTGCCACGATGCGACTCACCTGAAAGATGAAATTCACAACCAGTTCTTGCTTGGACTGATAACCCTTCGCGACCGTGCTCTTTGTGAACGTATTTATTGGGGGATCTCTAGAAAAATTGAGACATTATCAAAACGATTGAAGTATTTGCCAGACGAAATCAAAACCCTACGCAAAAACCTAGCTGACAAGTATTTTTGCAATTTTTCTGTCTTTCAATCGGTTCCCGACTCATGGGCTATCGACCAGGTATTTCCTGTGCTCCCCATCCAACGACTGAACGAAGAACCCAAACGCGACGCGACACTAGAAGACATAACTTGTGATTCTGATGGTCGTCTTGACCTTTTTATTGGCACTAATAGAAATAATACTCCGACGCTCAAAGTGCATGATTTAAAGAAAGGAGAATCTTACCAGTTCGGAATATTCCTCATTGGAGCCTATCAAGAAATATTAGGCGATTTGCACAACTTGTTTGGTGACACCAATACGTTTCATGTTTCAATCCAGGAAGACGGCAACTTGAAGTACGAACAAATCATTGAGGGTGAAGACGTGACAGACGTACTAGACTATGTTCAGTTCAAAGCCGATGAACTTGCGGGAAGAGTGTCAGGTTTTTTGGTGAACTACGTCGAGATGGGAAATATCACTCAGGAAGAGGCCGATAAGTTTCTTTCTTTGTATAAGGAAGGCCTTAACGGTTACACTTACCTTCTTAAAAATTAAATTCCTAGATTAGAGTATCGGATACCTTATAGCGGACTCAGTCGGCCATAAAAGCGAACAAGTTAAGGAGGGAACTATGCTACAAAAATACCACATTACGTTACACGCAATCATTGGCGGGTTATTTTTAGTTCTTTTTTCACCTGACCTTACGCGCGGTGCCTCTCCTACTAAGGATATAGATAGTTCTATAGATACGTCATTTATGCCGCAATGTGTAGCTGCAACGCCAACAATGCCACGACGCTGTAACGCGGGTGAAGAATGGTGTGTGGCGGAATGTGGACCGCTCACCTACACTGCGCCAACGGCAGAAAAAGTTCAAACAGCGGCCGAAGCGCAGGAATTGTGCAAGGCTGAATTGCGGACAATCGTCGCACGAACGTTTAGAAATTGCCAAAGTGATCCGAGTTCGGTGGATGAAGCACGCTGGGGAATCAGCGGTACGCTTGACTCAATTACTTGTGTTAATGAAACCATGTGGCATGCCAGATATAGTCAGGCAGACATGCAAATACTTAATACGTGTGAACAATCATATGAGCGATCCATTCTAAAGAGCGTGCCTATTGATCCACTTGTTGATCAAAAGGCGGAGAGCTCCGGCGGGTGTTCTTTGGCGTTGGGGGAGCTTAAAGAGGAGATAGAGTTGTTTAACAAAAGTGAGCCAAAAACTAATATAAGAATAGATAGATATGGCATCAACGGAATAGCCGATTTTGTATCACAGGGCGTAATGTGCTGTATTGCAGATGACGTCACGCCCTATGGAGGCGCCGTATTACGTCGATGTTTAGCCAACACCGAGATGAGACCCAATGGGTGCATGAAAGATGAGGGATGGGCGAGTGCCTTGGTGACCGCATTGAAAGGCAAGCGCTGGTACGCAACAACGAGCGTTCAGAAGGTTAACGACGCTTGGGAGGCGGCACAAGATCAGTGCCATTTTTGATTGGGTCTTTTGTATTTTAATGGGTGATGGAATTATATACCACCTTGGGCGATGCACTTTAAAGAAGGGTGAAAAATACCTCACTCAACATCAACGTGCGTGCGACTTTTCCATTTGTATGATACTAATTAATCTCCATCCCAGCTCTCATCCATAGCCACCGGTTCCTGATTTACGCCCAATGCATCTAAACATCTGCACCTTGCTTCATAACAGGGCTCCATATTCCCTTTAAAAACCCCCTTAACTAAGACAAAAATTGATTTTACCTATTGATTCTTTAAGCTTTTTTAAGTATTTTCTTGTCTGGACCGTAATTTCATTAACGGCAGTATTTTTTACCATGTTCCGCTATACTTTTTTAAGGTAAATTCACCCCTCGAAAGTAGTGAATATAGAAATAATTGAAAAATGATTTGCCGCTCACGAAGATATGAAGAGAAATCTAAGAAAAAATAGTCTGCTGAATAGAAAGATTGCTTTGTTTGTAGCTCTTGCAGTTCTAAGTGGATGTGGTCTACCGCTATCTATCCCCTTTATTAAGGATAAGTGGAAGTCCACTGAGCATGGGAAGAGAATCAAAGCCGAGGAGAAAATCAAAGCAGAAAAATTAAAAAACAAAAAAACACCGCCTACTGGCAAGGAGTATAAAGAAACAATACAGCACCCTCTCCTGATAAAAGGGGGAAAAAAACCACTACTAATTGACCAACAAGAAGATTTTTCACCAAACTCAGAAAACACAACATCTTCTTGTATTGACCCAGAAACAGGTAAAGACAAAACCTTTCTGCTAGCTGATCTACAAAGTGAACTAATTCCTCTTTCCTATTCTAATATGGATCGCGTTATAACTTCACTGCAAGTGATGGGTGTAAACACAATAGAGGCGAAGGTTCCGAATGCGGTCTTTAAACCCTATACCGTTAACAAACGTGGTAAAGCAACACTCCTCAAAGCTCCAGAAGGAAGCACACATGAAAAAATAGAATATACCTGTTCGGATCTCCCTGTTTTTTTCAAACCTAATACGGCTCCAGTCAAAACACTAGCTGAGGTATTGGAAGGACCTAACTCGTCCGATACTGGTTCAAGGTTTTCTATGGTAAACATGGCAGAGGCTGACTATGGGTTGAACGAGGCCTTGGTTGCTTTTTACCATCCAGCTCACCAGAAACGTTTCGGTAATATTAAAAAGACCATTAACGAAACATTGGACGCTGCTCCTATCCAAGTCTATATCGAGAGTATGGTTCTGGAAGTTAATGAGTCCGGGCTTGATGAACTGGGTGTGCTAATTAAATCTAACGCGCCAGGCGCGAATACTACAATGCAAGCTGGAATACTATCACCACTATCACCCAGTAGCATGACAAGTACAAGCCCTCTTTTCACCGCGACCACTTTCGGGGTTGATGCATTAAAACAATTGTCCTTGCAGATTCAGGCACTGATCTCAAAAGGTTCTGCAGAAGTACTATCTCGCCCTAGTGTTATCACCTTAAATAATCGTCCTGCCGTGATTGAAATTACTGAGCAATCACAGTTCCCCATTAGAACCGCGAGCACAGGAACTACGGGAGTTGTCACTCTTTCATACTCTTTTGAAGAAGTCACTCCTGGTATTATATTACAAATTCGACCAAGAGTTTCCGACCGGAAAAATGAAGTCGCATTGGAGATTGATGTGCAGGTAAAGGCACTAGTTACCGCAAATGATGGTGTAGCGGTAAATGATGACGGTGTTACAGTAGCCACTAAACCGGGATCATCGACCAGACGGGTACACACCTTTGCCATTGTTCCAAACAAGACCCCCATTATTATTGGTGGGCTGGTTTCAAAGGATAACGAGGAAACTTCGAACAGACTTCCATGGCTTAGTGATATTCCTCTTATTGGACCTCTTTTTGGAGCAACTTCTGCTTCTACTGAAAAAAAAGAGGTAATCATAGTGATCACTCCCCATATTATACGTAATAGTGGTGATATCGGCATTCAAACCCCTAAAGATACGACCATGTTTGATGACACCGGTATGGACCTCTTTCGAGACTCTTATAGAGTTCGTGCTGAGGATGTGTTCGATCTAGGTTTTGTCTACAATTCCAAGGAATTTAAAAAATATCGTAATTATGTAATTACCCGTTCAGAAACGGATAAGGAGTTTGCAAAAACTCCCTTAGGAAAGAGCTTTTCTGGATCACACTTTCCTGGAGGAGACGGACTAATCGCTCGGATGGTTTACGATATAGTCAAAAAACGTAATCTAGAAGCCCCAGTATCTAGAGATAAAATCATTCTGACAGAGCATACTGGTGATGGAAACTTCGAACGAGTTACTTTTCTTGAAAAGGCGTGGCAACAAGCACGATTTAAATCTTTGCCAGCCAAAGAAAATGGAGAGAGTCAGAAAGACTACGGTCTTGAGTTGACATTTTCAAAAAAAGACGCCCACTCTGCAGTGCAACCTCATGTGACATTAAGGATTCTTCCGCTCGAAGAAATCGCACTTCTTGAAGCGTCAAACGAACACCATCAAAACTCAAATCGGATCTTTATTTCTAAAGAAAAACATATAAACAAGATCCGTATGGCGATAGTCGTGCGAGAGATTCTAAAATTAAACAGAAACAAACATATTTTTGGATACCTTAATGAATTTGGTCCCGGGACCAAGTTCATATTGCCAGTTATTAAAAAGACACGTCACTTCCTCTTAGACGCGGAGGTCGCTACGGTTTATTATCAGACTCAATATTATTACCAAATACTTGAACAATCCTTGCGGGAATCCTTTCGACTTATTGAGAATGAACTTGAAAAAGAAGCTTTAAATAAAATACAAGCTAAAGTAAGAATCAAGAAAGCAGAAGCAAAGGCAGCGGAAGAAGCAAAAACAGCAGAAGAAGCAAAAGCGAAGGCCGCAGCAGATGCGAAGGCCGCAGCAGATGCGAAGGCCGCAGCAGATGCGAAGGCCGCAGCAGCAGCAAAAGTGAAGGCTGTAGCAGCAGCAAAAGCGAAGGCTGTAGCAGCAGCAAAAGCGAAGGC
>JAPYPM010000027.1:0-2361 GCA_029937635.1 Nitrospinaceae bacterium | reverse complement strand
CGAAGGCTGTAGCAGCAGCAAAAGCGAAGGCCGTAGCAGCAGCAAAAGCGAAGGCAGCCATTCGTGAAAGTGCTTTCACTGAAGAGGTCACGAAAACTCCCACAGCAACAGTTCCAAAAGCACCTTAAAATCGAATGCCTCTAATAACATAATGTTTTTGCATATTTGTACTTTTTTCCAAAAAAATGATGCATTGTCACGATTAAACCAAAACTGCTCCATAAATCTGTAAGTCCGTTTATTTTTTGTGCTAATTATTGATGACAAAAATAACCTTCCAGACTCTTTTTATCCGCTCTCGCGATTGTTTTTTTCAGGAATGCTATCTATATCAAATGTTTCAAGAGATCTATTCTTTCCCGCATCAATGAACTCCAAGTAATACCTCAGTAATTCCACCGTGAAACATTTTATGGTATAAGGTATAAGGTATTGAAAAGTATAGATGGGCTGTTAGCTCAACTGGCAAAGCAACTAACTCGTAATCCGTTTCTTTTTTGGTCTAGTTATTTATGGGAAAAAAAATCTTTCAGGCCGCTTTGTTACCTGTCCTCGCGATTACTTTTTTCTCAGTAATACTATTTATCTCAAATATGTCGGGAGATCTATTCTTCCCCGCATGGCTTCACCAGGGAATATTGGTTTTTCTTGAAATACTAGTCTGGTTTTCTGGCGGGTGGCTTTTCAATCGAATGATTTCCCTGCTTTTTTGGGACACATTAATCAAAAAGATTTCAAATGCTCCACCTCCCCTATTGCTGGTTCAACTCTCTGGCATTGCTGTTTTAATACTCACAATATCTTTCATAGCTCATTTTGTATTTGATGAACCACTCACAACAATCATAGCAGCTGCTGGAGGATTAGGATTTGTTCTCGGCTTTGCTATTCAAGGGCTGATTTTGGATCTATTTTCTGGTCTGGCTATCCAAATGGACCGTCCTTTTAAGGTGGGTGATTTTATTAATTGTCATAACCGATTCGGTGAGACCTTTATCGGAAGAGTGGAGGAGACCAGCTGGCGAACCACGCGATTGTGGACCACGGAGAGAAACTTGGTCATTGTGCCCAACAGCTATATAACCAGTACAATAGTGACCAATTACTCTCTACCTGAGTCGGTCGCTCGCTTTGAGCTGGATTATACTTTGGATTTTTCTGTACCCTCTGATAGGGCAATAAGAATTTTTACCGCCGCACTTATCGACTCCATAGGCCCAAAGGGGCCAGTAGCCTCTCCTAAACCAAAAACCATTTTAACCGGGGTTAACAGCGACGGGGTCGTCTATAAGCTAAGATACTTTTTGGAGCCTAAACAAGTTTCTCCTTCCAAAGCAAGAAACACAATCCATGCCAACGTTATTCATCACCTTGTCAATGCCGGAATGAGTCACTCATATTCTAAGCAGGATATATTTCTTGGAAAGATGCCAAAACGTCAAAAGTCATGGAATAACAAGGAAGACCGAATGGACCTATTGTCTCACATTGCTTTGTTCCAAGACTTCTCGAGCGATCTGTTAGAAGCTATAACCAATAGTTTTCATTTAAAAGAACTTAAGCCCGAAGATATTTTGATCAACCAAGGCGATGATGGTGAAAGTCTCTTTGTTCTCGTCGAAGGTTTATTAGAGGTTAGTATACAAGTAGAGGGGGAGAAGAGGCACTTAACTTTTTTGAGACCGGGTTCTTTCCTTGGTGAAATGGCTCTTCTGACAGGTGAAAAACGTTCAGCAGATGTTACAAGCTCTACCGACTCACTCGTTGGCGAGTTAACAAAAGAATCCATTATGTCCTTGGCTACAGAAAACCCCGAAGTATTGAAAAAAATGACCGCAGTGGTAGCAAAACGCCGTATGAAAAATAAAGAAATAGCAGCAGCGAGCGGTAAAGACCATGATGAAGCAGTCCAAAAAGAAGAAAAGAACCTTATGGCTCGTGTCACAAACTTCTTTTTTGGTAAAAGTAAATGAAGATAGCTTAGATTTTTATTTACCAGAGAGAGGGCTTTAGATGAACTTTATAAGTAGATGATACACGAAAAAAACTATCAGGAAGAAGATATGATTTTTGGAAAACATTGAAGTGTTTTGCAGTATAAAGCGCCACGATTCAGCTTAGTCTGGCGAACTCTAAAAAACAATAGGTTTTTATCAACTGTTTACTTGAAGGACCATGCGGGAGGATTAAAGTGGCGGCAAACGAATCAGAAAGTGATGCAACATTATGGGACAAACAATTTGAGGAACATGTGAAATCCGGAGTTTTTTTTGGACTCACCAATCAATCGGTTGTCGATTTTAAGAAAGGTAATTTTGAAGAGTTTTGGGAACTTTATGAAAAACTTCCACAGGATATTCA
>JAPYPM010000026.1 GCA_029937635.1 Nitrospinaceae bacterium | reverse complement strand
ACAATATACGATAAAAACTTTAGTAATCGAGACTTTGGTAATAATGAAATATATATTCATGAATGTTTTGAAAAAGGAGGAGCTGACTGCTGTTGGACCGATACCATTAATGGAGAACGAGCAATGATGTTTAGTCTAGTAAAAGGACGTTCAAGTTGGATCAATAAACTTGGGGATGGCCCCTTCGCCGTAAGATTGGTTCGTGGAGAACGTCAGGTAAAGAGCACTCTTTAATTTTTATCAAGTAGTTTTAGATTGATAAAACAACCACAGTCCCGTTCCAATAAGAACTATTGAGAAGGCTCTCTTAAAGCTTTGATCAGAAATATTTTCTAGAATGAAAGGGCCCGCTTGTGCTCCCAGAATACCCCCTATTGCTAAAAGGCCCCCGGACTTCCAGTCCACGTTCCCCACTTTTACATAAGCTATTAGTGATGAAATTGAGACCATAAGAATAAACACAAATGAAGTACCCACTGCTACTTTTACTTCTCTACCTAATTGAAGAAGAAATGGAACAACTAAAAATCCACCACCTAAACCTGACCCAGATGACAAAGCGCCAATAACCATGCCAAATATAATTGGAACTATCATGATGTCTCCCCTCCTTCGAAGCGTTTTCCTTCTAAGCGATCAACAACAGCAGCTCCAATGGAATCGCCCCAAACATTAACGGAAGTCCTAATGCGATCAAGAAACCAATCAATAGATAGAAGCATACCAATTCCCTCCAAAGGAAGACCAACAGCTTGTAAAACAATAACCATTGTCACAAGTCCCGCCTCAGGAATGCCAGCAGCTCCTATTGCCGCAAGAGTGGCCGTTAAAAAAATCAAAATCTGATCACTTAACTCGAGATGAATACCAACCATTTGAGCAATAAAAATGGCCGCAATCGATTCATAAAGAGCGGTTCCATTCATATTCACAGTAGCACCCAAAGGAATGACAAAAAGGGTAGTCCGTCTTGAAATTTTATTTCCCTCCTCAACGCACTCGATTGTCACTGGTAAAGTAGCAGCACTGCTAGCAGTCGAAAGAGCAGTTGTTAAGGCATTACTCATATTTTTGAAATATGTTAGTGGGTTTTGTTTCGCAATAAAAAACAAAATGGCTGGTAGTGTAATCAATGCGTGAATCATTAACCCTAAAATAACCGTGACAGCAAACTTCCCTATCTTGAGTAACTCCACAAGAAATAAGTCTCCTCCACCAGCAGCCCCTAACTTTGATGAAACTAGCGCAAACACTCCAAGAGGAGCAAAATACATAACAAGGTGTACAATTTTCATAATAGCGATATTGATTCCATCAAAAACAGAAATTACCAACTTTCCCTTTTCACCAAGTGTGGTAAGCACTCCTCCAAACACAAGAGAAAACATAATAATCGGTAAAATTTCCATTTTAGCCATTGACTCAAAAAGATTAGGTGTCACAAAGCTAGTAAGTATATCTGTAATGCCAATAGATTCCTTCCCAGCTACTTTTTCAGGAATATCTGTAGTTAATTCGACCCCCAAACCAGGCTGCATAATATTCACTACAATTATTCCAACCATTACAGCAATGCCAGAAGTGGATAAAAAGTAAATAAGGGTAATCGTTCCAGCCTTACCAACTTTTCGTATATCACCTAATCCAGTAATACCCACAATCATAGATGAAATAATTAGAGGGATAACAAGCATCTTCAGTGTATCGAGAAACATTTCTCCCATCCATTCGACTACAAGCATTTCTTTTCCAAAAACCCACCCACAGAGCCCTCCCATTGAAATACCTATCAACATCATATAGAGCAATATATTATTTTTTTTCATAATACCTTTTTATGAGTCTAATAATTCTAGTGACAAACCAGCGGTCAACTTAAATGCAATCTAAAAAAAACAATAGTTCTCAAAGATTTATCAAACGTTATAATACATGTACAAAACCTAATGAACACGTTTAAAGTAAGAAGTGGTTCTCTATAGAATTTTTCATATTGTCTAAGGAGGTTTATGGCTGACACAGCAAAGATTACTTATCAAGGAAAAACTTATGAATTCCCAGTCGTCGAAGGGACCTTCGGAGAGAAAGCCATCGATATCGGAAATCTTAGAAAAAAAACGGGACTGATTACCTTTGATCCAGGCTTCATGAGCACAGGCTCTTGTAAAAGTTCTATAACTTTTCTTGACGGAGAAAACGGTATTCTTTTATATCGAGGAATCCCCATAGACCAATTAGCAGAAAAAAGTACCTTTATAGAAACCTCCTATTTACTGATATACGGCATACTTCCAAACTCCAAACAACTTGCTGACTTCAACCACCACATAACCCATCACTCAATGGTTCACGAGTCTATTAAAAGATTTTACGACGGTTT
The DNA here is from genome assembly GCA_029937635.1 of Nitrospinaceae bacterium. GTDB lineage: Bacteria > Nitrospinota > Nitrospinia > Nitrospinales > VA-1 > Nitromaritima. Next base: position 12,450 of record JAPYPM010000026.1, on the reverse strand, counting down.
TCCCATTAACTCGCACCCTATGGCTGTATGTAGTGCAGTTGTAGGGTCACTAGCGACTTTCTATCAAAATGAACTAAGTGTTCGTGATGATCAAGAGGTAGAAATTGCAATTCATCGACTTTTAGCAAAACTACCAACTATCGCTGCATACAGTTATAAAAAGTCAATCGGACAACCCCTTCCCTATCCAGACAATTCGCTTGATTACTCAACTAATTTTTTAAAAATGATGTTTGCTACACCATGCGAAGAGTATGAAGTAGATCCAGTGATTGCTAAAGCCTTAGAAGTGCTTCTAATTCTTCATGCAGACCACGAACAAAACTGTTCTACTAGTTCTGTTCGTCTTGTGGGCAGCTCGATGTGTAATCTTTTTGCTTCAATATCTGCCGCTATCTATGCATTATGGGGACCCCTTCATGGTGGAGCTAATCAGGCTGTCATCGAAATGCTTCAAAAAATCTATGCTGATGGGGGAGATGTCCAAAAATATATAAAAAAAGCAAAAGACCCTAACGATCCATTTCGCTTAATGGGTTTTGGGCATCGTGTATACAAAAACTTTGACCCTAGATCAAAAATCATTAAAACCATGGCCGATAAAGTCTTAAAGAACCTTTCAAAAAGTGAACCTTTATTAGATATTGCTCTCGAATTAGAGGAAATTGCACTCAAGGAAGAATACTTCATCGAGAAAAAACTTTATCCAAATGTAGATTTTTATTCAGGTCTCATTTATAAAGCCATTAATTTCCCAGTCAACATGTTTCCCGTTATGTTTGCTATGGGGAGATTGCCAGGTTGGATTGCCCAATGGAAGGAATTACAAAAAGATGCCGATTTTCGAATCGGTCGTCCTAGGCAAATATATACGGGCATTGAAACTAGGGATTATATACCTATTGAGAGCAGGTAGACCACGTCAAACAGGTTCGATAGTGCAGCGAAAAGGAAACTGCTCCGTAGTAGCTGCAGAGTGAACCTGTTCTACTTTAAATTCAGCTTGCTCGAGAGGTAATGTTTCAACATGAGCCGCCCCTTTTAAATGAATCTCATACATCAACTCTTCAGCTGTTGTGTAATCTTTTCTAAAGAGATTAGTGAGAATACGAATAACAAATTCCATAGTTGTTACGTCATCGTCCCACATAATCACCTTATAAAGGGGGAGGTACGTCTTGCTTGTATGCCTATCTTCATCTCTTTCATGCTCAACATCAGGTAAAACTTCTGGCATTGTTTCTGTATTCATATACTCAACCAATATAAAAAAAGTAAACTAATAATCAATTAAAACTACCAATAAAGACAAATCAAAAACCCTCAAAAAAACAACCCTAAATAAGTATGCGAAACAACATATAAAAATATTTTCATTCAAACCCGTTGTAGCTCAAACTTTTTTTTTACAAAAAAGTAACTAAACTAATCGAAGACCTCTAAAAAATCATACATCGAAAGTCTCAAGTGGAGGATCCTTCCAGATATTTAATTCGGTGGTTTCATCGAGTTCAACAGCAGAATATTCAACTGAGTAAGAGGGGGTATTTTCGACTTCAAAATCAACTTTTATTTTTTTAACCGACCAAGTTCCCTTTTCAGGTCCAACTAATGTCATTGAATGAGCAACACTATTAATATCATAACCACCTTCAAGAGTTTCTCCAGGTTTAGTTCCTCCAGACAAGTCCTCAAGTGGTAGCACATGACTATTAAAACAAAACCGAGCAGGCTCTTCTATACCGTTACTTCCTGTTTCTATGTAAATTTTAAACTTATTCAATTTGGGCATGAAATACTTATTCCTTAAAAATATGGGTTTAATCCAGCAGCGTGATCAGTTTCATCAAAAATAGCACCAATCTGTGGCACAAATTTTCGAAACGAACCGTGAATTCCTTCTTTCAATGTCAGGTCCGCAGAACTACACCCTTGGCACCCTCCTCCCATCTTGATAGTAATCGTGTTACCTTTAATTTTTTCCAAAGTGATAAGACCACCATGCCCAGCAACTCCTGGGTTTACTTCTTCGTTAATTGCTTTTTGAATTCCTTCTTGTATTTCATCCTGACTTGGCATTTCACTAATTATCTTCTTTGAAATCAATTCACCGCCTTCTATAAGTAATTCACGTAAAGCTATACCAACATCTGATGCTAAAGGCTTCCAGTCATATGTATTTTTATCTTTCCGAGTTACTGTAATGGTAGACTCATTAACAAGAACAGATGCCACATCATCCAAGCTAAATAAACGTTCTGCCAGCGGAGAATTTTCTGCACTTTCAAAGTTAGGAAACCACCAAGAATGATCTAAAAAAAGAGGACGGTTTAGCATAAAAAGACATTGGTCACTAGACCCTGATGGCTGAGCTTTTATTAAAACTTTATTTTCGTCGTTCGGTGGAAAAATATCATCTGACAGAGCAGGAACTCTTATAACTTGTCTTATAACTGGCTCCGGCTCAGAAAAAGGTTTATTACTTTCGTCTACCTCAGAAGTTATATTTTTTATGTCATCGACGACATCATCCTGACTCAGTTTTTCAACATCAACAACTTCTTCCGAAAATATATTTTTAATTTTTGTAATTATATTCAAAAATCCCTCCTATACTTAAGAATCTAAATTCGTTTCTATATCTTTAACACCTTAACTATAATATTATAGATGTGCTATTCATAAAAAAGAAGCAGAATAAACCCATCCCACACTAAAAAATTCTAGTATTTCTGATTATCCAATCCAATCAAGATAGAACATGTACTATATTTTTTTTTTGGCTCCAACTAAGCCTATACGGTAAGGAAAGTGCCGCTTCACTGTAAAGTTTTTTACCCCGGCCTCTTCAGCCATTTCAGCCATCTCAGACGGAGTAAATGCATTCATAACAGATACTGGTCCATCATATCGGGTAAGACGATTTTTTGTAATTAACCGTGTCAAAATAACTATAAAAGCATACGCTATTCTGCTTCTATGCAGATCATTTACAATAAAACCATCTCGCCCAACAAGATCAGCTGTCCGCAGAATATTTATCGCCTGATTTCTTGTAAAATGGTGCAACGATAAGTTGTTCATTACCAGGTCAAAGCTATTTTTACCAAAAGGAATAGAATGAATATCACCTTGAATTAGGTGTATTTCTGGATAATCTTTGGTTTTTTTATGAGCATACTTGAGCATCTTGTAGTTTATATCTAGAGCTAAAACCTTTATCTTTATTTTTAGCTGCCGTGCCATATCAACTACAGCTGTAGGTTGATCAGCAGACCCCGTACCTAGATCCAAAACGGAGAACTCTTTATCTAAATCATGTCTTTTAAAAAATTTAAAGAAGTAATGGAGGAGGACTTTGTAACCCCCGAGGTATCTATTAACTAAGCGAATATCCTCAAGGCTATCTTGAACTTCATCAAAAGGAGCCTCATCCAAATCAAGTAATTCAGCCTTAAAGTTGCGGGGAGGGTAAGAAAAAAGCATGTGCCACATAGGTAGAAACATTAATCCTTAAAAAAATAATAGAGATCACTGTTAGAAATTTTTTTCTTAACTAGATTCTCTGTAATACTCGTAAAAATCCCACGAGTCATTGGGAAAAGTATTAAAATACCCAAAAGATCTGTAATCACACCAGGTGTCACAAGAAACATTCCAGACAAAGCCATTACGGAGCCATTGAGCACCTCATCTCCCGGAATAGTTCGAGACTTCAAATGCCACTGCATTTTTTCAAAGTATTCTTTACCCCAACTTCGCCCGATTATATTACCCACCAAAAATGTAAACATTATTAGCGATAAGGTATTAATTATACTAATATAACCACTCACAATCGTTAACAGATATAGTTCACTTAGTGTTCCAATAGCAAAAAATAAAATAACCACTAACGACATAAAGTTATCACCTCAAAAATACAAAAAATAAGTGCTAGCATTCCCCAGCCCTCAAATCAACATATCATGCACGAAACTACTGTCAAGACTCTAATTTATACTTTCTCAAAGTGTAACTTGAAGCTGATTCCATGTTACTTATTAACAGATATTTTGTATAGAAATTCTAGCAGGGCCTCAAACTGATTGTTATCTATAAATTGCCCCATATTCTGTTTAGTATTATTATCCCTACCATGTTTTTCTAAAAACCTAGCTTTAAATCTTTTTTTTTCACTTTTAAATGTTAGATCAAATGAACTCAACAAAGAATTCCCTTTGTTACCGCCAACCTTGTTAATTGAGTGGCAAAATAGACAGTTACTCTTAAATACACCTAACCCAAGTTGTGCGTTAGCATTCTCCAGGCCTAAAGAATTCAAGGGGGCATAATATTCAGCCAAACTGATAAAACGTAATTCCGTAATATTTGCCGTTAGAAAACGTTCAAAAAATGGAGGTTTCGCGTGATTCGGTACCACAATAAGCATCGGCTGAAGCCAATCTGGCCTTACTGCCCCCTGAAGTAATTGAATTTTTAATGCAATTTGAAGATCGTATTTTTTTACATCATTTATTGAGATTATTCCCTGATAATCATCGGCACAATTAAGAAGAATTGCATCTGCATTACCGTAAGGACTATAAATTTTCAATACATCAGAAAGTGAAACCACCTCCATAAGACTACTCTCGTAATTTAGTCCTCGATCAAAATATGTACTAGAAATCCATTTTTTTTCAAGCAAACTAAACACTGAGTCCTTAGAGGTAACCAAAATCTCCTCCTGACCATCCTGTTTTAATAATAGTTTATTAAAAGAAAGAACGCTAAAACAGGATGAAGATATAAAAAACACCATTGAGAAAAATAATACTTTTTTTGTTAACCGGAGGCTTCTCAATATAATGTACACTCTCAAATAAGAATTAGTTGCTTGAATCCTAGTTGTGTATGATATAAGAAATAAAGATATCGGTTAGATAAAAAGGTCACAAAATATTTTACTAGTCCGCAACAAGTAAATTAAAACAAGGTTTACAAGATGAGACTCTTTCTGTTTAATATAGCTTCAATTTTGTGCTTATTATTTATTTTTTCAGTAACGGTAAGCGCTCACCCTCATAAATCAGGGGAAATAAACCATGGACCGTCATTAGAAAACTATCAAATTGAGTTGAGTTTTTCCAAAGAACACCTGATGTCGGATGGTTCAAAACCCAACGTAAAAATAGCAACTAAAAATAAAAAAACAGACCAAGTCACAAAACCTGATAAAAATAAAACTACATTAGACAAAGAGCAAACACAAAATCAACAAAAAGGGCAAAAAAAATAAATGTCTACAACCATTGATGCAGTTCAAATTAAACCAGAAAAAATGGACTTTCGAGCGTACTCCATTTCATGGAACCTAACTAAGCGTTGCAATCTCAATTGTGACCACTGCTATCTAGATGCTGATTTTCGTGGGGGATTTCGTACGGATGAGTTGGATACGAATCAGTGTAAAAAAGTTATAGATCAAATCGCTGAAGTCAACCCCAATGCCTTTCTTATTCTTACTGGTGGAGAACCCCTACTGCGTCCAGACATCTATGAAATCATTCGTTATGCAGCAGACAAAAAATTCATGGTTGTTCTAGGAACAAATGGGACTCTAATTAATAAAACTAACGCGCAAAAAATTAAAGAAGCAGGCGCTCATGGTGTAGGTATTAGTCTTGATTCTATGGATGCGATAAAGCACAACAAATTTCGTGGTGTTTCAGGTGCATGGGAACAATCCATGGAGGCTTTCAAAGTATTAAATGAAATCGGTGTTGATTTTCTTATTCAAATGTCCGTCTCAGATATGAATTATAAGGAAATACCTGATGTCGTGGAGTTTACAGAAAAAATAGGAGCAATCGCATTCAATCTTTACTTTCTTGTTTGCACTGGAAGAGGCCAAGGGAACACTGATATTTCTAACGAAGCCTATGAAGAAGCACTCAAAATGCTATACGAACAGCAGATGAAATATAAAGGTCGCCTTATGATAAACTCAAAATGCGCTCCACAATATAAACGTGTTGTTTACGAAAATGATCCTGATTCAGTTTACACACGAACCTATTCAGGTGGTTGTCCAGCCGGAACACACTATAGCAGGATATCTCCCGAAGGTAACATGACACCTTGCCCTTTCATCGAAGAATCTATTGGCAATTTAAAAACATCTTCATTTAAAGATCTATGGGACAACTCTCCTTTAATGATTCAGTTACGAGATCGAAAACAATTAGAAGGAAAGTGCGGAACATGTGAATTTTCTTCTATGTGTTCTGGATGCCGAGCGCGTGCCTTTGCAGAGTCAGGCAACTATATGGCAGAAGATCCTTCCTGTGACTACGAACCAGGAAAGCATGGTGGAAAAGAAATCACACTTAAAGTAGAAGATACTCTAGGCCTAGAGGTTGAGTTCCATATTCAGTGGACTCCAGAAGCCAAAGAACGGCTTGAAAGAATCCCCTCCTTTGCCAGAGGAATGGTGGTTAAAGGGATAGAAAAATTTGCTGAAGAAAGAAATATCGCTCTTATCGACGAAGCAGTTGTAAAAAAATCACGAGAAGAGATGATCGAAAAAAGAGGTGCGATGTTTCCTTTTCTGAAAAAATTCATCAACTCTGAAAAGTGACAATATTAATTTTCTGACAGGCAAAATCAACTAACAACTTATTAAAGCACGAACTTCTAACTATTTTTTTTTATATAGATCTCCGACACGAAATCCTCCACGATCTTCTCGTTCAATCTGAGTTTGTCTTGTATCCTCTAAATCCTGTTTTCCAAGTGCTTCGGAAACCTCTACTTGATAATCCTTAACTTCTCTGTAAAGAGGATGAGTGATATCAAGTTTTAAATTGGATAGAGCTGCTGTAAACTCACCATTCCCGTCTGGAGTAAGTTTGCAGACCAGTTCCCCTGATTCTTCATCACGAAAAATATCAAGTACGGTAAGAGGAGTTTTGTTTTTGACGGCAAACCCCATTTCTCGGAGCAACGTAAGCACAGCACCTCTTCCATAGACCCTCAAAGGTAGACGCCCCAACAAATCATTCAATAACTGCTGCGCGCTCATAAAAAAAACTCACAAAACGATTTCCAAAAATACATAAGCTAGAATCAATAGTGGCGATAAAAAAATCACAAAATTAGATCTATGATTGACAAACTTATAGTTAGACTATCATAATTGATGCCCATTATTAGATAAATCAATTGTTAGTCAGTGCAGTTATATTTAAATTAAAAATCATCTGGAACTCGATTACTTTTTAAGGATAATATAAATCCACTAAAGTATTTATATTTGAAAACCATAGACATATTACTAACGAAAGGTTTAGATGTGGAAAAAATTTCAGTTGTTGACTACATAAAAAACTTATCTTTTTTTGAAGAGTTTAGTGAGAGCGAAAAAAACTCTCTTCTGGAAAAACAAGGTCTCTTAGAAGAATATCAACAAGGTGAAACTATCATTAGTCAAGGAGCAATTGAATCATGGCTTTATGTGGTCCTTAAAGGAACCGTAGGTCTCTATAAATCAATCGATGAAAATGTTGACGATGGGCGTATATCTCTTAAAAGTAGTGAAGAAATCTTGGTCAAAAAAATTGAGATTGGATCCATATTTGGGGAAATCTCTTTAATAACCAGCCGCCCCAGGAATGTCACCGCTCGTGCAGCGTCAAAAGATGTTTCGGTTATTAAGATAACAAAAGAAATTCTAGAAAGTTTTGAGCAATCAATCAAAACAAAAATTCAGAAACAACTTCTCACAAAACTTGCCGAGAACTTAGACGAAATGAACACAGAATCTATTAAGTTAAGATCTATTATAAAGAAAAAATTAAAATCAAAGGAATGAAGATGAAGCAATTTTTTTTATTTTTAATGACGCCTATTGTAGCACTAACTCTATTTGGTGATGCCGACGCAGAACTAGAATTTAGATCTAACTCAAAAGTTTCGCCAGGAGATACCACATCTGCCACCATCAACTCTGAACCCTCTATTCCTGTTTATCAAGCGGCTACAAAAAATTCTATTAATTCCACAAAGAAAGGCATTCAACTCCATTTTCGGGACTATCCACTCGGGGAAGTTTTAAAAAACATAAATGACGAAACAGGTATTCGTTTCAACTTATCATCAAAGATGGCAAAAATACCAATCAACGTAGATATTGAAGCAAAATATTGGAAAAGCTCAGTCAGGCATCTGATCGAAGATTTTAGCCGTGTCGAAGTTTGGACTAATAAACCTAAAACCTCACAAATATGGCTTTTAGAAAGTAACCCTTATCATTAATTTAACTTCTCATTTTATCGCTTTGTCTACCCTAACTATATCAAAACCAACCAAATCTTTTTTTTATAAAGGGTTTTCCTAGATTTCCCGATAAGAAAGTGTTGGTTTTTATCCACTGGGGAGGTCAAAAGTGGCGCATCAGCTAGAAGTCGGTCGTCCCACTTTAAACGGATTACAAACAAGTGGAACTATTAATAATTTTGGACTAAACCTTCTAGGAATATTAAAAAACTCCAATACTTTTATAAGTATATTGATAAAAAATCTAACTTTAACCAGCCCCATGTATAGAGTGTTTTCCAGTCTCAATGTAATTTTCCTTATCGCAATTCTCACTTTAACTACTTTTGGTATTCAAACCTGGTTCTATCCTAAATATCCGAATAGAGTCGATGGAGAAAATCAAATGATTGTCTCTCGGGAAATAACGCCTCTTAAAATTAAGCGTCAAACTTTCACACCTCAAAGTGTCAATGAAATAGTCAGTCAAAATTTATTCAGAAAAGAAAGAATAGAATACCAGCCTCCCACATCACCCAAATCGACATCACAGGTAGCTAAAATTACCCCAAAATCAAATCTCCCAGCCCCAAAGCTTATTTTAAAGGGAGTAATGATTCTAAGCGGCACCAAAATTGCTATTTTAGAAGGGACACATCCTGTCACAAAGGAGGGAAAAGTTGAAAGTATTCCCATAAAGCGAAAAGGATATTACCTTGGCGATAAAATCAGCGGCTATAAAGTGTCTAAAATAAGTAAAAGAGAAGTGATTCTGGACAATTCTGTAGGTCAAGTAATCGCGGTAAAGCTAAAGAGTGATATGTCTATGGATGAAACATCGAAATTTAAACAGAATAGTACAGACCTTGAAGATAAAATATCGAAATCCAAACAACCTAAATCAAATACCGCGAGTACGGAGTCCGTTGTAAAACAAAAACCTCAACCAACTCCAAGAATTTCTGGATCTCGCTTAACACCTCTACCAAAACATATTTCTGGTATGTAAAACAAATTATGCTTAAAAAATCAGATCCCGTAGAACGCATACTGTTACGAAACAATAAGCTCACCGAAAAAACCCTCGGAGAAATAAAATCAAATCAACTTCAAACAGGGCATTATCTTGGCAAAACACTTGTAGACCATGGGTATATAAATGCAAATGTCTTGCTAGAAACGCTAAGCAAAGAACTAAGCTTACCTTTTCTCAGTTTCGAGGATTTTCCAAAGTCCCAACTACCAATTAAAGAAATAAGTATTTCAGAAACTTTTTTAAAAGAAAAAACTGTATTCCCTGTCCATTTAAAAGATAACACTTTGACCTTGGCAGTATTTGATCCCTTCGATTTACATACTATAGAAAACCTAAAAGTTTCACTCGGGAAAAATATAAAAATATTTTTAAGCACTGAACAAACAATTATCGAGGCGATAGAAACTTATTATGGAGAAGGCAAGTCAACCATGGGACGAATGGTCGGCAGCATAAAAGAAGACGAAAAAAATATTACTGATACCGACCTAGATACTGACCACATCCGTGACATGGCTTCGGAAGCACCTGTTATAAAGTTGGTAAACCACATTATTAGTAAAGCCACTGAAATGGGAGCAAGTGATATCCACCTAGAACCATTTGCGGAAGATTTAATCCTACGTTATCGAATAGACGGGATTTTACACAATTTTGAAGCACCACCTAAAAGATTAAATTCCGCCCTTTGCACAAGAATCAAGATTATGGCAGAACTGGACATCTCAGAACGCCGCCTTCCCCAAGATGGACGCATAAAATTACAGGTGCAGGGAAAAGATATAGATATGCGTGTCTCCACTTTACCCACACTATATGGAGAAAGTGTAGTCATACGTATTCTAGATCGTAGCAATCTAAATGTTGATTTAGAAAAAATGGGATTCCCAAAGCAGGAGCTTAAAAATTTTCAAAAATTAATTCAAAAACCATATGGGAAAATACTGGTTACCGGCCCCACTGGTAGTGGGAAAACAACCACTCTTTACGGAGCCTTACAAAACATAAATACTCCCGATAAAAAAATAATTACAATCGAAGATCCGGTGGAATATCAAATAAGAGGAATCAACCAAATCCATGTTAAGCCGCAAATAGGTCTCGATTTTGCCAGTGGTTTGCGTTCGATTGTTCGACAAGATCCGGATGTCATTATGGTTGGTGAAATACGGGATGCACCAACTGCAGATGTTGCTATTCAAGCAGCTCTGACTGGACATCTTGTTTTTAGCACCGTTCATACAAATGATGCGGCTGGCGCTATTACACGTCTGCTAGATATGGGTGTAGAAAACTACCTTATTTCTTCCGCACTTATCGGTGTTCTAGCTCAACGTCTGGTTCGAGTAATCTGTAGAACTTGTATAGAACCTGTCAAAATTTCATCAGCATTGAAAGTGCAAATTGAAAACCCTGACCAAGATAACCTTAAGGCTTTTCATGGAAAAGGTTGCAAGGAATGCAACAATACTGGCTTTCGTGGTCGATCGGGGATTTATGAGTTGTTAGTAGTCGATGATACGATACGCCAACTTATATTGACTAAATCAACTTCGCAATTAATTCGAGAGTCCGCGCGCAAAAAGGGTATGGCCACTTTACGCGAGGATGGGTGGAAGAAAGTATCTAAAGGAATCACCACCGTAGAAGAGGTATTGAGGGTTACAGTTAACGAACAAACTTAATTGTAATAGCCCAAACAATTTGTCCGTTGAAAACTTTTACGAGTAGTGACGCTAAAGTTATGAATACATTCTACTACAGAGCAACAGATCGACTAGGAAATCCTATTGAAGGTAATCTCGAGGCACAAAACTATCAAAATGCGGTTACTCAATTACGAGGACTTAACTATTTCCCCATCCAGATAACGAATCAATCAAAAAATAATTTTTCTATTAAGAGCCCACTTCTAATAAGTGGACTACGAAACAAAATATCCCAAAAGGATTTGGTCTCTATTACACAACAACTTGCAACGCTTGTGGACTCAAGGATCACACTTGACAAATCACTGTCTATTCTTGTTGACCTTGCAGAAAAACCACAAGCTAAAGAAGTCCTTATCGAAATCCACAAAAAAGTTCATGCTGGAAGTTCGTTTGCTGATGCCCTTGCAGATTTTCCAAAAGTATTTTCAAAGTTATATATAAATATGATTCGAGCTGGTGAAACTGGTGGGACGCTGGCATCTTCTCTTAATAGTGTTGCTAGTTTTCTTGAAAAAAGTGAGGAACTAAAAGCAAATATAAAATCTGCCATGATCTATCCAGCAATACTAAGTTCTGTAGGAGGTTTTGCTATATTGATTCTTTTTACGGTAGTAATCCCGAGGTTTTCTAAGTTATTTGACGAGCTAGGCTCAGCCTTGCCTCTGCCAACAAAAATAATGTTATTCCTAAGCTCTTCTATAATAAATCACTGGTTGGCTATCATCATAGTATTCACACTATTTGTAGCAGGCTTTATTTTTTATCTTAGAGAGGAAAAGGGGAAAATACACTGGGATGGTATCGTGTTAAGACTTCCCCTCTTTGGTTCCTTAGCTCAAAAAATAGAGATTTCTCGTTTTAGCAGAACTATGGCCACCTTATTAACCAGCGGCGTAGCGATTCTAGGAGCTTTAAATATAACGCAAGCAATTTTAAGCAACCGCGTGATAGCGGCAACTATGAACAAACTACACAAAGGCCTTAAAGAAGGAAATGGTCTTTCTCAACCACTTCAGCAAGCAGGAGTCTTTCCACCTCTTGCTATTCATATGATAAAGATTGGGGAAGAAACTGGGACGCTTAATGAAATGCTAACCAAAGTTGCAGACACTTATGACCGTGAAGTTGATCGTTCCATCAAACAGCTTATTTCACTCATCGAACCATTTATGATTCTTAGCATGGCGCTAGTAATTGGTTTTATCGTTATCTCCATGCTACTGGCAATATTTAGTATTAATGAAATTAACTTTTAGTCAAAAAAACATAAATTAAATAAAGGGACTAGGCTTGAATGAATAGATATCCAACCAATTTAAGAATCAAAAAATATTCGCAATCTGGATTCACCTTAATCGAGTTGCTAGTTGTCATGGTTATCATTGGACTCCTTGCGGCTTTAGT
>JAPYPM010000362.1 GCA_029937635.1 Nitrospinaceae bacterium | reverse complement strand
CTGCTAAAAGCCATATAATACTTGGAGAGAGTTCCATTAGGTACCTAACTTTATTATTTTCTCTACACTGAACTTATTGTGGTGGGGAGTCAAGAGCGCTAAAAAAACTGTGCCAATCTGATAGGCACTTCTTGGCATTTAGTGACACAATACGCAACGAGCGTCACCGTAAATGCAATTAAAATAAGGATTAATAAATTGTTCCCATTCTTTGGGAGCAGTGGATCGAAGGTTCAAAGTTTCGCGCCCGAACCATTTAAAACAATGGTGGTGTATCTAGAGTTAGAACTTCTTAGATCAGAAATACAATGTGGTTTTTTAGCATGTGTATGAATCTTATAATGGGCAAGAGCAGAGCTTACATAGTTAGTATTTCTTTCAATGTTTAATGTAGTGAGCACTGTTTTTAATCTACAAAATAAGAGTTAAGACTTTATTGAATTTAAATTTACCTTTCAGATCAGCTATGCCAAAATTTATAGGAATATATCTTAACCATAATACGGTATTTCTAATTCATGCTCACCGCTACAGAATAAAAACTAGAGTTTTAATTTTTGGAAAAAACCCTTAAGAGTTTCCTTGATTGGATTACCTTCTATTTCGGCGAGTTCTTGAAAAATTTCTTTTTGTTTTTTATTTAACTTTTTAGGTGTTTCGACCATCATTTGAATGTTTTGATCACCTCGCCCATTCCCACGAACATGTGGGATACCCGCTCCTGTGATACGCATCATTTCCCCTGATTGAGTTCCTGCTTTAATTTTAATGACTTTAGTTTTATCGTTAAGCAGGGGGACTTCAATTTCAGTGCCGAGCGCTGCCTGTGAAAATGTAAGATTCAAACGACAATAAACATCATACTCTTGGCGTTGAAATATTTCATCAGGAGCAACACGAATAAATATATATAAATCACCTGGCTGCAACCCTGGAGGACCAGCTTCACCTTCACCGCGTAAACGTAATCTTGACCCGTCATTAACTCCTGCTGGTATCGTTGCATTAATAGATTTTTTTTCAGGTACTCTTCCTTCTCCATAGCATGTGCTACAGGGGTGTTCAATTACTTGGCCTTGACCTTGACATGCAGGACAAGATGATGCCATATTAAAAAAACCTTGCGTCCGAACTACCTGTCCTGTTCCTCTACATGTAGAGCAAGTTTTAGGAGAAGTACCTGCCTTTGCTCCTGATCCACGGCACGAATTACAGTTCCCCTGTTTTGTGATATCAACCTTTTTTTCTGTTCCGAAAGCCGCTTCAGCGAAAGAGATTGTTACATCCAGTCGAAGATCAGCTCCCGTTTGTTCTCGCCGCTCACCACCACCTCCAAAAAAATCTTGGAAAATGTCACCGAAGGATGAAGATATGTCATCAAAACCACTAAATCCATTGAAGCCTCTTCCTTTCAGTCCTTCGTGGCCATATTGATTATATATTTGTCTTTTTTCAGGGTCTTTTAGAACCTCATAGGCTTCCGCAGCCTCTTTAAATTTTTCTTCGGCTGTATGATCACCTGGGTTTTTATCAGGATGATATTTCATTGCCAGTTGGCGGTAGGCTTTTTTTAGTTCAGATTCTGAGGCCTGCTTTGATACGTTTAAGACTTGGTAATAGTCTAGTTGACTCATAAAACTCCTTACTTTTTGAACTTTGCAATTTTAACTTTAGCGGCCTTGATCAGCTTTTCCTTGAACCGATAGCCTGTTTCAAGTTCTTCGATGACCATTTCATCTTGAGTTTCATCTTCAGTTTCGACTGTCAGAAAGACTTCATGAGATTTTGGATCAAATTTTTCGCCGACAGATGAGACGGTTTCGACTCCATTTTCTTTGAGTTCATTTGAAAATTGGTTGACGACAAGGTCGATGCCTTGTTGTAGAGAATCTAAATCTTTTGTCTGCGAGGAAGATTGAGAAGCTCGTTTCAGATTATCAAGTATTGGCAGTAACCTGGCAAAAAGGAGGGCTTTAAATTGGTCAAGCCGGGTTTCATTTTCTTTTTGCAATCGGATTCTAAATTCATCATTTTCTGCATTCTTATCCTTATATGCAGAAATGTATTCACGTAGTCGTTTATCTTTTTCTTCTGCTACATTTTTTAAGTTTTCTACAAAATTAGGAAGTCTTTCTTCTATTGGCTTATTGGGAGTATCCGCATCATCAGTCTCTTTATTTTCATCAACCCAATGTCTGCGATCCAACACTTTCACTTTTGGTACTTCGACTTTTTCTGTATTTTTATTTTCTGTCATAGTAAATTTATAATGGTTGGAAGTTAATAGGGGTAGAAATAAATTACCCCTGACAGCTATCACTGACCAGGGATAAATTTATTTTTACTGTACTTTGTAGGTATTATTTTTTGCTGATATCTTCAAACTCAGCATCAACAACATCATCGTCTACGGGGGTTTTTTCACCTCCAGGTTGGTCGGCATCATTAGGCGCTCCGCCTTCCGCTCCGCCTTCCGCTCCGCCTTCCGCTTGAGTCTTAGAGTAC
>JAPYPM010000361.1 GCA_029937635.1 Nitrospinaceae bacterium | reverse complement strand
GGTGAAATTTTTGCAAAAGGTCTGCGCAATTCGGTTGGAATTGAATTTTCTCCTTATTCTGGAGAATTATGGGGCGTTAACAACGGACGGGACATGCTAGGTGACCATCACCCTAAGGAAGAACTCAATATCATTCATGAGGGCAAACACTATGGTTGGCCTTACTGTTATGAATCCCAAGTCCATGATAAAGATTTTGGAATAAGTTTTGACTGCTCTAAAACTGAAGTTCCTGCCTATACATTTACTGCGCACATGGCTCCACTTGGGCTTTCTTTTTATCAAAAAGGAATACTTCCAAAACGTTATGACCACAGTGTATTTATCGCGTTTCACGGTTCATGGAACAGATCTATTCCTACCGGCTATAAAGTAACGCGTCTCAAACTTGATTTAATGGGCAATATTGTTTCTCATGATGACTTTATAAGTGGATGGCTGAATAATGACGGTACCCCAAGCGGTAGGCCGGTCGACATAGAATACTCTCCAGATGGTGAGCTTTATCTTTCCGATGATTTTCTTGGAGTTGTCTATAAAATAAATGCCTACCAAAAAAAATAACTTTTGCCAATCATTGTCTCATCTTAGAGCAAACAACTCCTTTCCATTACTTGCCTTCCACAAACATCACTATATAATTATGCGGGAATAGTTCTATTACATTATTATTTGATAGGATTAGTGTTCTCTAAAATTTTCTTAGGATATTTTGTGTTAAAAAATTTCAATCGCCGTCTTAGGAATATTTTTCTGGCTGGGCTCTTAGTCGCGCTTCCTATTTCTCTTACAATCTTCATTCTTAGTTTTTTATTCAGAAGTCTAGACACACTATCTCCTGTTTTCACCCATTGGTTGATCTTGCTGGGAGCTCCTCTTCCACAGGGATACCAAATTCCCTTTCTTGGGGTGATCATGACATTTGTTATTGTATTTCTTGTTGGTGCATTGACTACTAATATATTTGGAAAAAAACTACTTCATCTATGGGAAGAAATTATTGAAAAAATTCCTTTTGTTCGGCGTATTTATAAAGGAACTAAGCAGGTGGTGTCTTCTTTTGCGACGATGGACACAAAATCATTCACTAAAGTCATACTTATCGAGTTTCCGAGAAAAGGAGCTCATGCAATTGGCTTTGTTACAGGCAAAACCAGTGGAGAAATCAAACACCTTACAAGCGACAATCATTTGAAGATTTTTGTCCCCACCACGCCAAACCCAACTTCAGGGTTCATCATTTTCGCTGAACCTAGGGAGTTCATTGAACTAGACATGACAATCGAAGAGGGTATCAAGTTCGTGATTTCTGGTGGAATTGTGTCACCTGAGAAAATTAGAAAATCAATCAAGGACTCTAGTGTGTGATTAGTCCTATCACCGGCAGCATTATATACCTCGATAATCACCTTATAGCTGTAGTCAAACCGCCAGGACTTCTAACACAACCAGACCGCAATACAGATGAGTCATTACTAGATCAAACCCGTCAATGGATTAAAAAAGAATATAGTAAACCAAATAATATTTTTTTGGGACTGATACATCGTTTAGATCGTAATGTCTCTGGTGTTGTTCTATTTGCCCGTACTTCAAAAGCCGCGTCTCGGCTCTCCAAACAATTTAGAGAGGGAACTCCAAAAAAAACCTATAGGGTGATTGTCCTTGGAAAACTAAAAGAAGGACACACTATTCTCGTGCATTATCTTCGAAAGGAAAAATCTCTAAAAGCTACCGTTTTCCCCAGAGCAACACCTGCTGCAAAACGTTCGGAATTATCATATGAGGTTATCTACTCGCTAGAAAAAAACTCTCTACTTGAAGTATCTCTAAGAACAGGGCGGTTTCATCAAATTAGAGCACAGATGGCATTCATCGGGCATCCAATCATGGGTGATATTAAATATGGGGCACCGGAACGTCTACCAAATCAAGAAATTGCTCTTTATGCCTGCAAATTAGTTTTCACCCACCCTATTTCAAACGAAGAAATTACACTGACAGCTCCTGAACCAAAAAATTGGGAGCAGTTCAAGCTATAAACCTTACGTAAAGCAATATTCGTTAATAGTCCAGAACTAGTTTCTTGTGAATCTATAAAAGAATCTTTTACGAAAATATCTTTATATGTGTGAGAACCAATGTCCATAATTAGAGATAAAAGAATGTGGGTCAAAAAAAATTTAAATCCCACAGATACTTCCAAGTATCCATTTAAGGCGGTAACCATATCTGGATAAAACTTGTTAGAACTAACACCTTCACCTAAAACCAAGTGAATCATTCCAAAATACTAGAGACAACTATAATCATAATGAGGCTAAGCCGCCAGTCTTTGATGTCGATCTGTATCAGTAATAAAACCTTGGGTAAGTTAAAGCCGTTGTGCTTATCTCAACCCGGCTTACGTTTTAAGATAGAAAATCTGCGCTGGGACATTTCCATCTACTGCTCGCTTATACAACGCTCCTGCAATTTCAGCATGAGCCCGATCTCGACCGGCTTGAAG
>JAPYPM010000360.1 GCA_029937635.1 Nitrospinaceae bacterium | reverse complement strand
CTCTTATATTTGATATCATGGCAACAGATTTTCCTTTTGCTTGTTGTCTAGTTCCTTCAATAACTCTTGTTGATAATTTTTTAGAAAGTTTTGGAGCTTTTAATTTAGTCCAAGGTAATTTTAAAGCTGGACCAAATTGTTTTAACATATGTTTCATTCCTCCTTTACCTCCAGCTAAATGAAACGTTAAAAAAGTACCCATTAAAGACCATCTTAATCCTGGTCCATCTTCTATTGCTCTATCTAGGTCTTTAGTTGTAGCATAACCCTCGTTAATTATATGCAAAGCTTCTCTCCATAAAGCTTCTTGTAATCTATCAGCTAAATATCCAGGCAGTTCTTTTTTAACCATAATCGGATTCATTGAGATTGATTTGTAAAATTTGTTAGCTTTATTTAAAAATTTCTTTTTTGTTTTTTTTCCAGCAACAATCTCAACTCCAGGGCATAAATAAACAGGGTTAAAAGGATGTCCTATAATTGTTCGTTCTGGGTTTCTGCACTTAGAATATATTCTAGTTGGAAGTAATCCTGATGAACTTGATGAAATAATGGCGCTAGGCTTTGAGTATTTTCCTATAATATTCATTAAATTCGTTTTTATTTTATAGTTTTCTGAAGCGCATTCTTGAATAAAATCTGCTTCTTTTAAAGCTTCTTCTATAGAAGTTACATATTTAAAGTTTTTAAGGTTGAGTTTTTTTTTATTGAATAATTTTTTTATAAAAGGCCATGCACGTTTTATTTCTGAAATTAATTTTTTTTCTAATCTTGTGTCTTTATCGTATGCTATGACTTTTTTATTATGTGCCAAGCATCTGATGATCCAGCCAGTGCCAATTACTCCAGTACCAATTACAGCAACTTTTTTAATCATTTAATCGGTTAATCCATCTGATCTAGTTAAATTTCTTTCAATATGAATTGGTAACACTTTTCCATATATAGCTTTTGAATGTTCAGGTGTATTTACTCTCCATGGGTCTAATACATATGCTGGTATACAAAGATACCTTGAACGATTTCCTTCTACTTTGGTTACACGATGAAGTGTAAATCGCCCTTTAAATATTTGCAAATCTCCTGGTTCTAATTTTAACTGACGAACTCTTGTGCGATCCCCATCAATTACTTTTTTAACTTCTTCAAAATTTTCATTTCCAGGTTCTCGTATATTTGGACAATATTCAAAGATGCCGCCTTTTTCTGGTTTTTGTATCATTAAGCTTAAAGTAAATTCGCAGCTATCAAAATGCCAAGGAAGAATCCCCTCTGGTTTCATAACGTTATATGCATGACATGCTAAAGGATCAGCCCATCTGTAAATTGGAGATATTCCTAAGCAAGCTGATACAAATTTTAAAAGTTCCTCTTGCTCATAAAGAAATTTCATTTCTGAATCTCTTGCAAATAAATCTGAATTTAAATATCCGTTATCTCGATTCATAAATATTCTTTTTGGGTGGTCTTTTGGTAAAGAAGGATCATCTTTAGAATACAAGTATGCGTTAATACTTTGTTTAGACATATAAACTTCATCAATTTGCTTTTCTAATTCTGCATTCATGATCTCTAAAGATTTTGGTAAAATAAAATTAGGAATAGTAGAACAGCTAAATTGATCTAGGTCAGTTTTGCATTTATTTATTATTTCTTTTATTTTTGGAGAATTTAAATCTTGGATTGGATATTTTCCTAAGTCTACAATATTTTTAAATCGATCGTTCATTGAATTTTACTTCAACTTTCCGTCTTCTCTCATTTTAGCTCTAATTTTTGTAGCTGAAATTTTTTGTATTTCTTCGGGCATGACTATTTCTTCTATTTTATAACCAACACCTCTCCCATAACAAATGTTAGTTATGTTAGGTACTAACATAATCTTAAATTTACCCTCATATTTTGGATTTAATCTTTCTTCTATATTTTTTTTAACCATTTCAAAATCAAAAGGATTGTCATCAACTCCTTGTACATCTCTTATTTGTATACAGACTTGACCAGTTTTTTTTATAATTTCCTCGAACAAAGCATAATGACCATCGTGAAACGGTTGCCACCTTCCTAACATTTGTGCGGTTGGCTTTTTGTTATCCCATTGATATGACATTATTTTATCTCCTTAGCTATTTTAGGTGCCCAAACTTTAGCATCTTGTGTTGTTACATGACAATCATATTTTTCAGGTTTTACAAACATTTGATTGGTGTCATCAAATCTACCTTTTTTAATTGTATCTACCCAAACAATGTAATCAGCAGGAAATAAATTTCTTGCTTCATGTGTTGGGCAAATAAAATCTGCAATAACATAATCTCCTTCATCTTTTATTTTTTTTGCTAGATCCGCCATACGTTTCGCTTGTCTAGATCTTCCTTCTTTGGAAAAATCCCAATCATTTGCAGCTTTTCTAACTTCGTCAGCATTAATTCTTTTTGCATTTATTAAGGGTGCTAATTCCGAAGCTAAAGTAGTTTTACCAGATCCAGGTAAACCCATTATTAAAATTATTTTCATT
>JAPYPM010000359.1 GCA_029937635.1 Nitrospinaceae bacterium | reverse complement strand
ATCTCCTAATCCGTCTCCTGAGGAATTGATTCGAGCAATAAAAAAAATGACCCCGGGACAAGCTCTCTCTATGCGTGACACTTGTGAAAAACGCGCTGATATTTTTTGCACAAACAATTTTATAAAAAATATGCGCGAGATCATTTACTAAAAAAACACCGTAATACAACTATAGTAAAATTTTTTAAGAAGGGTTTGGAAGCAGTGAAAACCTTGGCTATTGCTCTGCGAAATACGATTCTATGCTAATGTGACATGTGCTGGCGCATATAAAAAGCTCCTCTGCATTTCTCTAGTGACTTTCTTAGCTATTTAAATAAAAATAGCCTTGGCTTTCGACTAACTAGTGAAAAACAGTTCCATCTTGATACCCCTTAGACAGCTTTTTCATTAGAACCAAATTAGTCTAAAAAAACTGTTAAACTATCAAGGGCTTAATATTTTTTTGGATATTCTGGTAATGCCGTCGACGATTAGCATGGTTTCACGATAAGTATGCACAAATATTTTAGCACAAAGGTTCCGATAACAAACAAGGCATTTTATTTCATGCTTTTTTCTAATTGGATTTATAGTTCCGATTGTGATTAAATATTCTCATTTCAAACACCTGAAATTGAAACTTTTATAGGTAAACATTTATCACAAAAAGGTTATATAGTTTTCTAATTAAGCGTTGCGACTATGATAAAAGAAACTATTCTTCTCTATAATCCAAGCCCCGAACCTCAACGAAAAACGACTGACGTCCCATTGTCACTACTTTGTGCGTCAAAAATTCTTAACAAAGAAGGATACAAAATAAAAATTGTAGCTGACAACTTGTATGATAACCACATGGATGTTATCCGCAAAACTGCTAAAGACAGCCGAGTTTTAGGGATTTCGTCCTTGACAGGCTATCAAATATTAGGAGGACTCGAAGCTTGCCGTGTTGCCAAAGAAGCAAATAAAGATATAAAAATTATTTGGGGAGGCTACCACCCGTCCATTTTCCCATCCCAGACATTAGAAAATCCCTACGTAGACATTGTTGTAAAAGGTAAGGGTGAAAAAGCATTCTACGAAGTAATTAAAAAACTTGATGAAGGTGGGAGTTTTAATGATATGCCAGGAATCCATTGGAAGGAAGGTAGCCAAATATTTTCCAATCCAGATAGACCCTTGGAAAAAATGGAGGGGTCACCGCCAATACCTTATCATTTAGTTGATGTCGAAAAATGTCTTTATCCAAGCGAATACGGCAAAAGAACTATCAGCTATGTTTCGAGCTATGGATGCCCTTACAAGTGCGGGTTTTGCTGCGAAGTTTCGGTTTATGATCAAAGATGGGTTGGCTTAGATGCAAAGTCTGTTGTAGACGACTTCGAACGACTTGAAAAAGAATACAAAGTAGACGCAATAGGCTTTTACGATAGTTTATTTTTCACCAATATTAAACGCTCTAAAGCAATTTTTCGAGAAATGTTAGATAGAGGAGTTAAAGTTAGGTTAGGGAACCTCGATGGTCGGTCTAAACAGTTAGCTGATGCTGATGATGAGTTATGGGAACTTATGCGGGAAACACGGACTTACAGCATATTCTGCGGAGCGGAATCGGGCGATGATGAAACTCTTAAGGCCATGACCAAGGAAATAGTGGTCGAAGATAATTACCGGTTCGCCGACAGGTGTCATAAATATGGAATCAAAGTTGTCTTCGGTTCTATGGTAGGTTTGCCTCTCGCCAATCATTCCATCAAGGAACTAACTCAAAAAACTGACGACCAAATTGAATCAAATTTACAGATGTTTGACACAATCTTATCTAAAGATAAACGCCATAGGGCTCAGATTTTTATTTACTGCCCCTACCCAGGAACTTCAATGTATGAAGATTCCATTCGCCTTGGCTTTAAAGAACCTAAGAATTTAGTAGAATGGGGTAAAATTACCTACTTTGAAAGACCAGTTCCTTGGGTTAATAAAAATCAAGGTCATCTGGTTCCCATGATTTCGAATTATATTTTTATGTTTTTGGATTCAGATACTATATTTTGGACGAAAGAAAAAATAAAAAATAAAATTTTTCGGACGATTTTCATTTTATTGTTCCAAACTGCATCTTTTATCGTTCGGTTACGATGGAAATATAAGTTTTTTCAGATCCCAATCGACTATAAATTATTTACTTTTGCTAAAAGTGTTAATCGATGGATTTAATATTCAACTTTATCATCTAAGTAATTTTCTCTTAATGAGTGAGAAAACAACTATTAAGTTTAAAAGAAGTAGATGGTATAATCTTATGGAGAAGCAAAATATCATTAGTTTTTTTAATACAGTTCAAGATTTTTTATTTTTCACAAACCCCGTCCTAGCAATATCTATTTTTCATTAATTCTTTTTTAGAAAAAATGTCCTCGGCTATAATTTTCTCTATAGTTATTCCATTTAAAAGCTGGTCACCAGATTTAGAGGAATGTTTAACTCACATTAAAAAACTTTCGCTTCAAGAGTTTGAAGTTATTTTATTACCAG
>JAPYPM010000358.1 GCA_029937635.1 Nitrospinaceae bacterium | reverse complement strand
GTTCACATTATACAAACTTACCAGTAAGGAGATCCTCTTAAACTTTTCAACTCCTTATAATTCCACTCTTAAGGGTAAGATAGCAGTCACTTTTTTATTGCATATTTTCTTTTTTTTCAGTAATTTAGGTAAGTCTATACAACCTACGGTGTAATGCTCAAAGCATGACTTCTCTCTTTCCAACCAATTCTGAAAATAAATTGCACCCTCTAGTAAATACGATAATTTTTTTTATATCCCTCACAATTTTCAGTGGTTGTGCTAATCTTCAGAATACGTCGCTTCCTAAAACAGAATCACAAAAACCTGAAGAAACAATCAAGTCGCTTCCTCCCCTATTTTCAGGCGGGAAAAAACCACTAGTAATTGAAGAGCTAGCAGATAGAGTAAATTTCCCGAAAAAACCAAAAGAAGAAGAAGCCCCTTGTGTTGACCCAAAAACAGGTCAAGCAACCCGCTTTATGCTAGCTGATCTAAAAAGTGAGATAATTCCTCTTTCCTATTCCAGCATAAGCAGTATTCTCTCTTCACTACAGGTGATGGGGCTAAAAACAATAGAGGCAACCGGTCCAGTATCTAAGCCCTATACAGTGGACAAACGGGGTCGAGCAACAATGTTACCTGCTCCAAAGCTCACCCATGATAAAATAGGATATACCTGTTCGGAACTCCCAGTTATTTACAGACCCAAAACGACTCCAGTCCAATCATTAACTCAGGTATTGAAAGGACCTTCAGCGAGCGCAAGTGGCTCAAGGTTTTCTTTTGTAGATATGAAATCGACTGATTACGGATTGACCGAGAGCTTAGTTGCTTTTTACCATACAAATGGCCAGAAACGTTTCGATAGAATCAAAGAGACCATTGAAAATACATTGGATGCTGCACCCATCCAAGTCTATATTGAGAGTATGGTCTTGGAAGTTAATGAGGCTGGACTCGAAGAACTGGGTGTACTTTATAAAGCTAATGTACCGGGCGGCGTAAACCAAACATTTGAACTTGGGGCATTATCAGCAACAACACCTAGTAATGCAGCTCTTTCCTCTGCTACCCCTTTATTTAAAACGGCTTTAGAAAAAGGAATAGGTGCTGCCAGTGTATCGCAATTACTTTCTATTTCACTTGAGGCTCTAATTGCAAAGGGTTCTGCAGAGGTACTATCACGCCCTAGTGTAATCACCATAAATAACCGGCCCGCCGTAATTGAAGTTACAGAGCAAAAACAGTTCCCCATTAGAAGTGCCTCCACAGGATACGGTGGGGTGGTCCAGCTCTCATATGATTTTAAAGAGGTCAACCCAGGCATTTTATTACAAATTAGGCCCAGAGTTTCCGAAAGTAAAAATGAAGTTGCAATGGAGATTGATGTTCAAGTAAAGGCACTGGTTAAAGCAAATGATGCTACAGCATTTACCGAGGATGGTACCAAGGAAATAGGTACTAAACCCGGGTCATCGACCAGACGAGTGCATACTTTTGCCATGGTGCCGAACAAGACCCCTCTTATAATTGGCGGACTGGTTTCAAAGGATCGTGAAGAGACTACGAACAAAATCCCATTTCTTGGTGACATTCCCTACATAGGGCGTTTGTTTGGAGCAGAATCTTCTACACACTCAAAGAAAGAGGTAATCGTAGTGATTACTCCCCACATTATCCGTAATAATAAAGAGATCGGCATTCAAACTCCTAAAGACACGGCCATGTTTGATGATTTGGATATGGACCTCTTTCGGGACTCCTATAGAGTTCGTTCTGAGGATGTATTTGATCTAGGCTTTGTCTATAAATCCAAACAATTTACCAAGTATCGTAATTATGTAGTCAACCGTTCACGAGTGGATGCGGAGTTTGCAAAAACCCCACTAGCACAAAGTTATTCCGGAGCAAGCTTCCCTGGAGGTGACTCACTAGTTACTCGAATGATTTACGATATAGTCGGGAAACGTAATTTAGCAGATCTAGTTTCTGGGGGGAAAATCATTCTGACGGAACATGCTGGAGATGGGAACTTTAAAAAAGTTACTTTTCTTGACAAAGAATGGAAGAAGGCACAATCAAAAAACTACGGTCTTGAATTAACATTTTCTGGGAAGGAAGAAGCCAGCTCTGCAGTGCAGCCTCATGTTGCTTTAAGGATGCTTCCGCTGGCAGAAATTGCACTCCTTACAGAGACAAATAGACACCATAAAGACTCTAGTCGAATCTTCATTGCCAGTGAAAAAGATTTGAAGAAGATTCGTAAGGCTGTAGTAGTGCGAGAGATTCAAAAGTTAAATAGAAGTGAACACATTTTGGGACACATTAATGAGTTTACTAATGGTTCGAAACTCACATTGCCAGTTATTAAAAAGACACGCCACTTCCTCTTAGACGCGCAGGTTGCGAAGAATTATCATCATATTAAATTTTATTACCAAATACTGGAAGAATCTTTAAAGGATTCCTTTACTCTTATTCGTAAAGAAATTAAAAAAGAAGAACTAGACAAAAGACAAGCCGGACAATTAAGAAAAGCAGA
>JAPYPM010000357.1 GCA_029937635.1 Nitrospinaceae bacterium | reverse complement strand
ACACGTAAGCTACAAGAAAAATACAGATCAGAATCGCTATTATTCTAATTCGTGGAGGCATAATTTTATATCCGAGGTTTTTTTCTTAAAAGAGTAACAAAAATGGATAAAAACATTTTAAGTACATAATAAACCGATTGAGTCCCGTCGTGCATTGATTTGTCAATTTTACTTTGGTGCATCTTTACAGGAATTTCTCGAATTTTGAACCCACACCGAGTAAGCATGATCAAAAAATCTGCGTCTGGATAATCGGGGGGATAATAATCACCGGCTATAAACTCTACAGCTTTCCCTTTGACTGCTTGAAATCCAGAAGTTGGATCCGAGACTATTTCCTGGCAAAACAAGGAGGCTAACTTTCCAAAGACAAACATTCCAATTCTTTTCGCTATAGATGTCCGATAGGTATTCCCCCCTAGGAAACGAGAACCTATAATTACATCTACTTCGCTGTTGTTAACTGCATTTAATAAATCATGAATATAGACTGGGTCATGTTGACCGTCTCCATCCATTTGAACCACAATGGCGTAGTTATGCTTGCAGGCATAAAGATATCCGGTTTGCAAGGCAACTCCATAGCCAGAGTTGTATGGAAGTGAAATTACCTTTGCTCCATTCTCTTCAGCAATTTTAGCAGTTTGATCTCGGGAACCATCATTGACAACAAGAACCAAAATTCCCGGAGCATACTTTTTTACATCTTCAAGAACTTGGCCAATACTATCCTCTTCATTAAAAGAGGGTATAACAATAAGGGTTTTTTGATTACTTTCCAAAGTTACATTCTGATTCAAAGAGGTTGGTATCTCCTTTGACAAAAAATTCAGAGCAATACTTTGCTTTGCAATCCACTCTGATTGCTTTTGTTTAAGCTGATTCAATTATTTGCCCCGTTTTTACTAAGAAAAGTAAATGTTTACCAATTAAAACCTTGATGGTAGAAAAACTTCACCATTGAAACATTTTCTATCTATCTATGGATAGAACGGGTTCTGGACAAATAAACTTAACACTGCTGACTTTTTTATTGTATTAGATTTATAAGTCATTGTAAATATTACTATTAATTTAAACTGTCGGGATATTGAGAATAGGTCCAATTAGGGAAATATTTCTTACGGAGCTCACAAATTTTGTGACTTTGAGAAGATGGAAAACAAAAGCTCCAAGAACTAAGGCAATTACAGTAATTCTAAAAAAATAATGCCCGAAAGGTTTAGTGTGTTTTTTAAGGGCAGGTTTCCATTTTTCCCGGCCCATGACCCTTAAAGGTAAGCCTAGCATGAAAACATAAATTTTAACGGACTAAATTGGGGCAATTACTCTAAATGAAGCAAAAGTAATTCGCAACCAGATAATCTGGAAGAGGAGTCCTCAAAACCCAGAAAAAAAGTAGGAATAGTAAGCTTTTGATATGTGCAAATAGTGATTTACGAATTATAAAATTGTTAACTATACTTATTAACAATTGAGGAAAAGTTCACGAGATAGCATAAATTAGAATATAGCATGATAGATATTATTTTGTCGTATTTCTAAATTTTTGCGAATGCCACATGACTAAGAAGTGGGTATCGTTGTTGTTTCTCCAATCTTTACTTTTTAGGATGAGACCTGTTAAAATATTTTAAAATTTTTACCCTAAGGAATAATGATGGGAGGTTTCTAAGTTTATGAATGAAAAGACGTTTATCTTTGCATTATTTGCTATTTTGGGAATAGGGTTTGTAGGCATCCTCTTTGTTGTATTTCCGTGGATTTTTAGTGTTGGTTTTGAAAATTGGAAACAGACGTTGATGGATGATGGCTTAATCATCGTTTGCTTGATTATGTTTGTGTACGGGTTTTATATGAATACAAAGATGCATTGAGTCAATATTTGTCAGAATAAACGTCACCTAGCTTTAATCGAAAACTTCTCAGGACACCTTACTTTCTGATACAGCAGCCAAAGTAACATGAGTGTCAAGCTTGTACTGCAGGCTCCAAGGACCCACTCGCCAATATAAAAAGTAACTGCAAGATTAAAAAGCAGAACTCCAAAATAAAGTACTGGACCGAGTAAAGCTTGTGCAGGAATTTCTTGTTCTTTGTAAGAGAATATCTTGTCTAGGTATCCGTCGAACCGAGTGAAACCATAAAGAATACATGAGCCTACAAGAAACCACCCAAAAAAATTGGTGAGAGGGATATTGAAATATTCTCCCTGCTCCTTGTAGGTGTAAATTTTCCCCAGAAACCACCGGTCCCCCTGAAATGCGATCGGATCAATAATGACATCCATTAACATAAAAAATATTGCACCCGTAAATATAACCCTCAGCGAACTTCTAACGAGACTATTTTGTATCAACCGTATATCCCACTGATTTATTTTTAAAGGGGACCACAAAAAGAGTGCCATCGTATAGGACACGTAAGCAAGGAAAGAATAGGATAATGAATCCATGAAGGGGACGTTGGATATCCACAGTTCCTGGCCCCTGGTTGTTTCTATGTATTCATAGAACCCATAGGGAAACCC
>JAPYPM010000356.1 GCA_029937635.1 Nitrospinaceae bacterium | reverse complement strand
ATCCTAGTGTCAGCAAAGAATGGTTTGAACTATATTATAACCTTCCATCAATCTCTAAAGTTTCTATTAAAAATAGTTTTGTGGTTGATAAAAATATATCAGCAGATCAAGCTTACCTTGTTCTTACAGTACCTGAAAAAGAGATTGAATCTTTTTTAAAAAATCCAAAGCTAGTTAAGGATGCAGTGAACCGGGCATTCGATGACGGAACATTAATTAATCTTTCTAAATATAAGCGTGTTGCTCGAGGTAAACGCTTAAAAAAGGTTAAGAGTAAAATCGCACTTCGCGCGATCCATAAACCCCGCCAAGAAAAAACTACTGTTAATGAGCTGTTTGAAGAAATAGATGAATCAGGCAAGTCTGAGGAAGAAAGTATTACCGAAGAAGAACTTAAAAAACCTATTGACTGTGAATTGCCTCTTTGTAAGGAAATAAGTGAAGAAAGTCTAAATAAAAACTCATCTGAAGGAACTATTACCAATGATCAAACCAAAGAACCTTTAAACAGAACTAAGATACGTACAAACAGTGTGCTTGACGATATGCTTTGACAAAAAAACCTTTAAATTTTTTTATTTTTTTAAAAAATGAAGAATAAAGTATTTAACTGTTTATTTTTTTTTATTTTATTTTTTTTAACCTTTCCATTCTTCCTATCCTCTGCCTTAGGTAACGTTAAAAGAGGCCTTGCCCCAACACCAATTTTTGACTCTAAGGGTAATCAAGTTTCCCTCTATAACGAAAGTCATGCTTTAGTTATTGGTGTAAGTAAATACTCAAACGGCTGGCCAGTGCTTCCAGGAGTCAAAAAAGATACCGATCAGGTAGTACGTGCTCTTCAAAAGAACGGGTTTAATACAATTATCGCAACAAATCCGTCTTACAAAGAAATAAGAACTACAATAGAAGGCTTTATCAACAAGTATGGCCAAAATATAAACAACCGTTTGCTTTTTTATTTTGCTGGTCATGGACATACTTTGAAGCTTTCTTTTGGTGAGGAAATGGGTTATTTCGTTCCAGTTGATGCCCCGCATCCGGATAAAGACAAGGCAGGTTTTTTATCCAAGGGACTAAATATGGAGTTGATGCAAGTCTATGCAAAGCAGATCCAATCAAAACACGCTCTTTTTATATTTGATAGTTGTTTTTCAGGTTCATTTTTTTCTATAAGTCGGTCCGTTCCATACAATATAAGTTACAAGACCAGTCAACCTGTCAGACAATTCATTACTTCCGGAAGTGCTGATGAGCAAGTTCCGGATGTAAGTATTTTTCGAGAACAGTTTGTATCAGCACTTAGCGGAGAAGGAGATCTTGACTCAGACGGTTTCATGACGGGAACTGAACTAGGTGAGTTTCTTCAAAAAAAAGTAATCAATTACTCAAAAGGAAGTCAACATCCTCAATATGGAAAGATGAGAAATCCCAGGCTAGATAAAGGTGACTTTGTTTTCTCTCTTAAGTCCACAAACAAGACCGACCAAACAATCGATTTTTTGGAAGAAAAGAAGAAATTAAAAACTGAACAATCAAGACTTGAAATAGAAAAGAATCTTTTGAAAGAAGCACGGCAACTGGCTATGGAAAGAAAAAAAATTAAAAAAGAACGTAAACGAATAAATGAAGAGAGAATTCGAATAACGTCAAAACAACCAAAACGTCCCTCGGTCCACCAAAACAGGAGTCAAAAGTGTCCTGAAAAAATGGCTCTTGTTGACGGGAGGATTCTAATAGCTGAAATTGGTGGAAAGGTACAATACGAAGCAAACATACAGACTCTCTGTGTGGACACATACGAAGTAACTCAAAATCAGTATGAGTTAGTCATGAATAGTAATCCTTCGCATTTTACCGGGGTTAAAAGTCGCCCCGTAGAAAATGTTTCCTGGTACCAGGCCAAGAAATATTGCCAGAGAAAGGGTAAACGCCTACCAACAGAATGGGAGTGGGTGAACGCGGCAGGTTCAAAAAAAAATACAAAGTACTATTGGGGAAATATATTCGATCCTAATTTTGCATGGTTTATCGGAAATTCTTCTTCACAAACAAATCCTGTAGGACAAAAAAAACCTAACCCTCATGGTTTGCACGACATGATAGGAAATGTATGGGAATGGACTGACAGCGGTGAAAACAAATTAAAATACCTTAGAGGTGGTTCCTGGAATACCTATGCAAATGGCATGAGAATCTCTGATCGTAGGTTAAGCGATCCTGATTTTACTAGCAGCACCTATGGTTTTCGCTGCGTACAATAAAAAGGAACTTAAGTGGACATACTATACTGGTTGATATTAATTGTTCTCATAGTCATATCGTTTCGGCTGATTTTAAAGCTGGCCGCCGATCAGGGGCTTGCAGATACACAAAACAGCTTGGGGTCGTTATATGCCAACGGGCAGGGAGTTCTACAAGACTACAACGAAGCAATGAAGTGGTTTAAACTTGCCTCCGATCAGGGTAATGAGGTAGCGAAAAAAATTTTGAAATTGTAAAGAATTTAGAAAAGCAACTACTAGAAAAGAAATG
>JAPYPM010000025.1 GCA_029937635.1 Nitrospinaceae bacterium | reverse complement strand
GAGGGTCCATGCTTAAACCTTTTAACAGAGGTAAAAGGATTAAACTTTAAAGATATAAGCATATAAATAGATATTATATCCCTTGATATACAAAATTTTTAATTATGCAAAACTTAGAATAGTAAGTCAATAATAACCTTTAATATGTTAATAGAACATGGGAGAAAAGTTACAGGGGTGAGGCGCTTACTAAAAGTTAATCATCAAAGGTGGTTAGAGCGGAAAATAATATTCGATCAATATCACTGCCTAGAACAATACAACCTTCAACTTTATTGATCAATTGCGCATACTCAAGCGTTAAGACTTCTTCTTCTTTATTAGAAATTTTTAGGTCTGTCGTTAGCATTTGACGCTCGTCCTCCAAATCTCGTTTATTTTCTTCTAAAATAATTTTCTTTTCAAGGGCCTGTCGCTTTTTATCAAGAATTTCAGATCTAGCATTAAGCATTTGTGTTTGATGAGTATTGATTGATTGTAAATCATTATCAAGTTTTTGAAAGGAAGAATTTAAGTTTTCAAGAAAGTGATGTCTCTGCTGAATAAGGTTTTCCATCGATGCTTGGGTTCCATGTATACTTTTTTCATCAACTAATTCTTCCACCACTGACAAAATCTCTTTGGGTTCAATAGATGTTCCTTGCAGCATACTATTATATGATTCTTTAGCGTGGGTTTCCTCAAGTAATAATTCTTCTAAATTTACAGAACTTCTAGAAATATTTAATTCGTAAATTTCTATATTTCTCAAAAGCGTTCCTAGTTGATCCTCAATTCGAGATAAATCATTATCTAATTCACAGATTCTATGCTCAAAAGACAAACGAATTTTCTCTTTAAATAGTAAAACTTTATTAAAAGTATTTACAACACGTTCATACTCACGAGCTACAGAAGTACCTCGCTCTCGAGTGGCAGTATTTTCACCAGCTACATTTTCAATCATATCGTATTCGCTCATTTAATGTTCCTTGTCAATACTTTGGCATTCTCTAGAATTGATTAAATATAAAGCAATTTATGTGCCACTCGATAATAAAATTAAATAAATCAATTATTACATACATTTATGTGAACAAAGTTTATTTTTTACTTAACTAATTCTCAATGCAATTAATCGTATCCCTGACAGATTGCTCCATCCCGACATAAATAGCATTCGAAATAATATGATGACCAATATTCAGTTCTTCAATCCAAGGTACATTACTTATAATAGCGGGAATGTTAGTGGTAGTTAGGCCATGGCCAGCAAATACTCGTAAACCAATCTCATGAGCCTTTACCGCCGCGTCTTTCAATTGAGCTAAGTGTTGTGTTCTTTCTTTGCCACTACAAACCTCTGAATAAGGTCCTGTATTTAGTTCAATGCTATCTGCCTTGACCCTTTTGGCTCCATTCACTTGATCTGTATCAGGATCAATAAACAAACTAAATAATATCCCCATTTGCCTAAACCTGTTACCAACTTCAATCAAATGAGCTTCTTGTTCTAAAATATTTAGCCCGCCTTCCGTCGTAACCTCTTGGCGGTTCTCAGGTACTATTGAAACTTGAAAAGGTTTCGTATTAATAGCTATTTTTATCATTTCATCAACTGCCGCCATTTCCAAATTAAGTGGTGTGTTAATATGATTTTTTAAAATTTTAATATCTTCATCTTGTATATGCCGACGATCTTCCCTTAAATGGGCAGTAATTCCATATGCGCCTGCTTTTTCAGCAAGAATAGCAGCCGTTAATGGACTCGGTTCAAAAGTTTTTCTTGCTTCGCGTACGGTTGCTACATGGTCTACATTCACAAATAGTTTAATCATACTATTAAATTTTCATCCTTAAAGCGTTTACGACTCGAACAGCTCGTATTGTTGAACCAACATCATGAACCCTGAGAATATTAGCACCATTAATAACCCCGACTATACCGGCCGCAATAGAACCTTCCAAACGCTCTGCAGGCTCAAGGTTTAGGATATCTCCAATAAATGATTTTCTTGAAACACCAAGAAGAATTTGTTTACCCAATACTTTTAGCTGATCTAATTTTGCTATCAAATCGACATTATGGGTCAAGGTTTTTCCAAATCCAATACCTGGATCAATTGCGATGCTCTCAAAGTCAATTCCTGCTTCTTCAGCTAACATAATTCGGCTCGACAGAAAGTTTAAAACTTCTGCACAGACATCTTTGTAATAAGGTTTCTTTTGCATAGTCTCAGGTGTACCTTTCATATGCATCAAAACGACACCTGCCTTATGACGTGAAATAACATTAGCCATCTTATAACCTGCCCCAAGACCAGAAATGTCATTAATAACAGATACTCCTTCTTGCAAAACAACTGACGCAACTTCAGGCTTATAAGTATCTACTGAAATAGGTATATCAAATTCTTTCGTTAACTTTGCTATGACTGGTAGAAGTCGCTCCAATTCAAGTTTAACTGAGATACTCTTTGAACCTGGGCGGGTAGTCTCTGCACCCACATCAAGAATATGGACCCCTTCCTGAATCATTATTTTTGCTACATTAAAAACATCAGTAATACTAAATGGGATGCTTCTGGAATAAAATGAATCAGGGGACAAGTTAATAATCCCCATAATAGCGGTAGAATTTGAACCCGCTAAATTATTGAATGAAAATGACATGTATTAATTAAATTAAATTGATTATTTTATATCAAAACGAATAAAAAAAGCTTCAAGCCAGGGAAAAATAATCTCACCCTACCTGAAGCTATTTTTAAATCCTAAAATAATTAAACGCAAGCAGCACTCATGCTGGATGAGGGTCGGGCAACCCACCTCCCATTATTTCCCCGGAATCATCGTTTGGCTTCTTTTGTGATGTTTTAATACCGGGGATCACCGTTCCTTCTGTTTCAACCTTTGTTTTAATTCCACCAACAGGTGGAACCTTACCATCAATAATTTCCTTAATTTCTGACCCAGTAAGGGTTTCTCTATCCAGTAAAGCTATAGCCATTTTCTCAAGTGAGTCTCGGTGATCAGTTATAATTTCTTGAGCCTTTTCATATCCACCCATCACGAGAGCTCTTACTTCTTGGTCTATTGAATTGGCTGTCTCTTCACTGAAGTGTTTTTGTTTAGATTCCATACCTAAAAATACTTGTTGCTCCTTAGATCCGTATGTAAGTGGCCCCATTTTCTCACTCATTCCCCACTCACAAACCATCTTACGTGCCATTTCGGTAGCTCTTTCTATGTCATTTCCAGCACCCGTTGTCATCTGCTCCAAACATATCTCTTCAGCCACTCGACCACCCATAAAGATAGCTAAATTATTATATAAATAGCTTTTGGGGTAAGTGTGCTTTTCATCTTCCGGAAGTTGCATAGTAACACCCAGCGCCCTACCTCTTGGAATAATAGTAACCTTATGAAGTGGATCAGTACCAGGAAGTTTAAAGGCAACTAAGGCATGCCCGGCCTCATGATAGGCTGTTGTTTTCTTCTCTTTTTCCGATATCACCATACTTCTTCTTTCCACACCCATTAACACTTTATCTTTTGCACTTTCAAAGTCATCATTACCTACACATTTTTTATCATCTCTAGCGGCAAGTAATGCAGCCTCATTGACAAGGTTTGCTAAGTCTGCGCCTGTGAAACCTGGTGTTCCTCGAGCAATAGTTTTAAGATCAACATTCTCTGTCAAGGGTACGGTTGCAGTATGAACCTTGAGAACACCTTCGCGGCCTTTTACATCGGGACGATCAACTGTAACCTGACGGTCAAATCTACCGGGTCTAAGTAATGCAGGATCTAAGACGTCTGGTCTATTAGTAGCTGCTATCAAAATAACACCTTCGTTATTTTCAAATCCATCCATTTCAACAAGAAGTTGGTTTAATGTCTGCTCGCGTTCATCATGACCACCTCCCATACCAGAACCACGGTGGCGACCAACAGCATCTATCTCATCAATAAAAATAATACATGGACTATTTTTCTTCCCTTGCTCAAATAGATCTCGGACTCGAGAAGCACCTACGCCAACAAACATTTCTACAAAGTCTGATCCACTAATACTAAAAAAAGGTACACTAGCTTCTCCAGCAATAGCCTTTGCCAATAGAGTTTTACCTGTTCCTGGAGGGCCTATAAGAAGAACCCCTTTAGGTATTTTCCCACCCAATTTATTAAATTTTTGAGGTTCTCTTAAAAACTCTATTATCTCACGAAGTTCTTCCTTAGCTTCATCTACTCCAGCAACATCTTTAAAAGTAATCTTATTTTTGTCTTCATTCATTAGCCTAGCCTTGGATTTTCCAAAGGACATAGCTTTACCACCGCCTGCTTGCATTTGTCGCATAAAAAATATCCAAATCCCAAGAAGTAAAATCATCGGGAACCAGGAAATTAAAATATTCATATACCAGCTTGTTTGCTCAGGTGCTACTACAACTATACGAACCCCTTTCTCACGAAGAATTCTAATAAGGTCCTGATCTTTTGAAGGTGTCATTGTCTGAAAAGATCTACCATCTAAATACGTACCTCTGATACGGTCTCCCTGAATCGTCACCTCAGTAATTTTCCCACTTTCGACCTCATTCATAAACTCACTAAAAATTACTTCAGACTGACTATTAAGAGGTTGATTAAAAATATTAAAAACAGCAATCATAATCATTCCTATTACCAGCCAAAGTGCTAAGTTTTTATAAAACTGATTCAAAGAAGAACTCCTTTAGATAAAAAATAATTATTTATATGCCTAGATATAATGTCAAAAGCTAAGATATATTAAATGATAACATAGTTGAATTAAGTGCCTAATGATTTTTCAATAAGGTTTTTGGTGGCCATACCCTCAATAAGTAGAATATTACTAGTTTTATCGGTAACTCTATAACGCTCCCCTATTCTCTTATCATAAACCCATATAATGTCATCATTTTTCGACGTAAGGAGAGGGATTGACTTTCTTTGACTCTGGGGAATTTTTTCGTCGATAAAAAATGACTTTAGTTTTTTGGTTCCTTTCATACCTAAAGGAATAAACCGATCTCCAGGACGAAAAACTCTCACTTTTAGATCAGTTCCAGTTTTATCATAATCCAGATAAGCTTTTTTTGAATTTGTAAAACGAAAATCAATTGAATTTTTAGAAACCAGTTTTATACTAAGACATAGATCTAGAAAACCAATATCAGTAGACCCGGGAATATTTATGTGTTTAAACATAAGGTCATCAAAAAATGATTCATCTCCAACATAATCACAATGATTACCTTTACAAATAAGCAGTTCCCCGTTTTCACAAAAGGCGGTTAAGTGATCTGGAAGGTGCATTTTTTTAGCACCATCTTCGCGCTTCATTATTTTCATAAGATTCAATACATGACGAACTGAAATTGACCTCAAGTCACCCTTAACAGATAAAATTGCTTTCCTGATTAACCTTTTCTGCAATGCCGGATGCTGCAAATTAAAAAGATTAATATCAAGAGAAACCAAATTATTATTCTTTATAATAAATTCAACGTCTCTCATTGCCGTTATGACTTGTTTTTCCATGTAAGCATCATCATCAGCCAACAGTCTTGAAGTGGACACAAGTGAATTTTTAATATTGGGATTATATAATTCAAGAGTTGGAATTAAATCTAAACGAATTTTATTTCTCAGATAACATTTTTCTTGATTAGATTTATCACAACGCGATTCCAAACCATTGACCAAAATATACTCCTCAATTTCAGCGCGAGAACAATCGCGAAGAGGACGGATAAAGGCATCTCTCTTTGACCGAATTCCAGTTAAGCCCCTTAATCCACTGCCCCTCAATAAATTCATTACAAAGGTTTCCGCTTGGTCATCAGAATTATGGCCAAGAGCAATCAAATTCCCTTGCCATTTCGCTAAAATTCGTTCAAAAAATTCATACCTAATGATTCTTGCAGACTCTTGAAACGAAGCTTTTTTTTGTCTACTTAATAATGCAACATCAACATCCTCAATAAAAGTTTCAATATCTAGGTGCCTACCCAACCCAACAACGAAATCCGAATCTTTATTTGAGTCAACACCTCGAGTTAAATGATTAAGATGAGCAATGGCAAGAGTATAATTAGGTGACTCTAATTTATATTTATTTAAAAGGTAGAGCAAAACCACAGAATCAGGGCCACCAGAAACTGCAACGAGTATACGATCTTTAGGAGATGTTACTAAACTCATTGCTTTTTTAAATTTTTGTTCAATTGAATGCATGGCATACATGATTTAGATAAAACATGACCGAAAAAAGAAACCAGGAAACAGGATTAGAAAAACTTCCTTATTTACTTAGGATCATAGTTTTTCTAGCAGTTGCCTTTTCTTAATCAAGTATAATTTTTTTGAAATTTCCCCTTCGGCATATAATTCCTTGTATTTTTTTAATTTATTTTCAATCCACCGTTTTTTTGATAAAACTTTAGACTCAATATTTTTTTTTTGTTTTTTTACATATTGATCAGTTTTTTTAAACTTAGGAGACCGGGCTCTTATATTTTTTTTATTAGCATTAGAACCCCTAATGCTTTTTACTTTTTTCGTTTTTAAGTCTAAAGAAGACTGAATGAATGCTTTTTCTTTCAGTCCCTTAATCCATTTATTATATTTTTTTTCTCTATTTTGAGAAACAAGGATTCTTTCTATTTCAGGCCTAACTGATTTATAGTCTTTCGCATATCCAGGGATAAAGCTATCACACTTAATAATGTGAAACCCATTAACCGTTTCAACTAGACGACTAACCTCTCCTTCTCTTAAATCAAATGCAGCACTCTCAAGTTCAGGCAACATTGATCCACGATTCACAATACCAATCTTTCCTCCTGAGTGTGCGGAAACATCGTCTGAAAATTTTCTCGCCAAATTAGAAAACGTACCTCCATCTTTAATTAATTGAAAAATTTCATCAGCCTTAATTTTAAGTAATTGTATTTCTTTATTTGAAGCATTTTTTTCTTTAACTAACATAATTTGACTCAATTCAATTTTTTCAGAAACAAAAAAATCTTTTTTATTTTTCCTGTAATAATTTCTTACAGACTTTTCTCCTGCTGGAGTGGTCGCACTAAATTGCATTTGGACAATCCGAGAAATATAAATTTGATCGCTAACAATCTCTTTGTAAGCATCCAAACTACTACCTTCATTTAAAAGCATATTTTCAAACTGTTTGTGCGTAATATTATTTGTTTTACAAATTTCATCTATTTTTTTTTTAATATCTTCATCAGACACAACCATTCCTATTTTTTTTGCTTCATGAATTTGAAGTTTTTCAGTAATTAACCCTTCGAGCACCGTCTTCATTAGGTTATTTTTTGTTAATTTTTGATCAAAAGAACCCAAATATTCTTTTTGAAGCAAAAGCTTTGCAACTTTTTTTTCTAAAGCCCCAAAAGTTATGACATCAGCATTAACCTTAGCCACAATTCCATCAAGAGTCGCTGCTAAGATTGAGGTACTGTAAATAAGACTGAAAATAAATGCTACAAAAGTGGTTATCAACTTATAAACTAAATTTTGAGAGTACATTTTCATTTATTTTTATTTTTGAATTATTTTTTAAATTTAGAAGCCATTGTTCAAATTTTACCGACTGTTTTTCTCTTGAAAATTTATCGTATATAGTTTTTTTCGATTCAGAAAAACTCATCTGCCTTGCAGCTTTTACATCAATAACCTTAAAAATATGATATCCATAAGGAGTCTTTATAGTATCACTAATCTGGTTTTTTTTAAGCTTGAGAATAGAGCCAAACTCATCTGGCATTTGACTGATTTCAAAATACCCGAGATCTCCACCAATATCAGATTCAGGCGCTAATGAATAGACTCTAGCCACTTCAGAGAAATTTTTCTTTTTTGACTTTATTGCTTTTTGCGCAAGCCTAGACTCATCTTCTGTAGCAACCATAATATGAAAAGCGTGAACCATCATACCTACTTTGAATGACTCTTTATGGACTTCGTAATATGCTCTAGCTCTTGTTTCATCATCTGGATCTTTGGTGTTAAATTTAATATTGATAAACTTTTTGATCAATAAACTGTTTTTGAGCCGATTCTCCCATAACTCAGAAGATATGCCTTCATCTTTAAGAAACTCTTCAAAGGAATCACCTTCATACCCATTTTTAACTTCAAGAATTGCAACTTCAAATTCATTCCGATCCAAAAAAATTTTTCTTGAATTAGCCTCCTGGATTAAAAGGTTATTTCGTATGAGTCGATTAAGGCCTTTTATTTTCAAAACAAGCTTTTCTTCTACAGCAAGTGAATCTCTTTTAGTTACTCGATACTGTCTCATTAAAAATTTAATTTCATTGCGATGACTACCAACAGTAATCTCATCGCCATTAACCACTGCAATAACGGCGTCACTTGGAATCTCAGCCTCTTCAACAAAAACAGAACACGCTGTAGAAAAAAAAACTAACCCAACGAATAAATTATTTTTTAAAAAAAATTTTAAATAACACATGGATTTATTTCTCATTTTTAACTAAACTGAGAAGCATCTTTAAATGACCAGCTATTGAAAGCATGTCTTCTTTCCAGTTTTTACGTTTTAAGTTAAGCCCTAAGCAATACTCGGATATGAAGATAAACCCGGTCTCAAAAATATCAGTTATTTTATCTAGAGAAATAGGAGTGGTCTTTTCTACATCCAATCGTATATCGCCGTTAAAAACATACACTTTGATAATATGAAGCTTTTTGCAAATAGTTTTAATTTCAACTAATCGCAATAGTTTTTCGACAGACTCCGGAAACCTTCCATAACGATCAATCATTTCACGACTTATTTCTTTATAATCGTCCAAGTTTTCTAATAACTGAAGTCTACGATAAACGTCTAATCTTTGGTTTAAATCAGAAATGTAGTTATTAGGAATATAACCTTTAACTTGTAAATTAATTTCTGGATCGACAAATTGCCTTTGAACTTCTTCACCTTTTATCTCTTTAACGGTTTCTTCTATTAACTTCGAATAAAGATCAAATCCTATAGAGGCTATATGCCCAGATTGATTACTCCCAAGCATATTACCAACTCCTCGAATTTCCATGTCACGAGCAGCCAGCTGAAAACCTGCTCCTAGTTCACTAAGTTCTTCTATAGCACTTAGTCTTTGCCTAGCGTCTGATTTTATAGCAAGAGCTCCAGGGGTAAGTAAGTAAGCATAGGCTTGATGCTTATAACGGCCCACTCTGCCTCTTAATTGATAAAGCTGCGCTAGGCCAAACTGGTCGGCTCGATTGATAATAATAGTATTAGCTGAAGGTATATCGAGTCCAGACTCAATAATTGTTGTACAAAGAAGAACATCTATCTCCTTTGCTAGAAACTTTTCCATCACATTCTCTAACTGATGTTCGGGTAATTGACCATGGCCAATTCCGATACGAGCTTCGGGTATAATTCTTTGAATCAACTCTTTAATAGAATGAATACTTTTAATTTTATTATGAACAAAATAAACCTGCCCACCACGGCTAAGTTCATTTTTTATTGAATCATGTATAAGTCTTTCATCAAATTTACGCACAAATGTTTTAATAGACAAGCGATCGATTGGCGGCGTCTCAATAACACTTAAGTCTCTAACACCCATAAGCGAAAAATGAAGAGTTCGTGGTATCGGTGTAGCAGTTAGAGTTAAAATATCAACTTTATTTCTTATTTTTTTTAATGCTTCCTTATGTTTAACACCAAATCGTTGCTCTTCATCGATAATAATCAATCCTAACTGAGCAAAGTCAACATCCTTAGAAAGTAATCTATGAGTGCCAATAATAATATCTACTTCACCAGATTTAACATTTGCCAACGTTTTTTTTTGTTCTCGTGGACTTTTAAAACGGTTAATCATTTTAATATTTATAGCATGATTTTTAAATCGTTCACTAAATGTAACAAGGTGTTGTTGAGCAAGAATTGTAGTTGGAACAAGAACCGCAACCTGTTTTTTATCTAAAATCACCTTAAATGCAGCTCGCATCGCTACTTCCGTTTTACCATAACCAACATCACCACAAATCAATCGGTCCATAACCTTACTACTCTCTAGATCTTCCATCGTTTCGTCAATTGCTTTTAATTGATCCTCAGTTTCTTCAAACTCAAATGAATCGGATAGTTCCTGCATTAATATTGAGTTAGCCGAATAACTTTTACCCACTCCTATTTCCCGGGAGGCATAAAGCTTTAACAAGTCTTCTGCCATTTCTCGAATTGATTTTTTAATGGAGTTTTTCTTCTTTTTCCAGCTAACGCCACCTAATTTGTCTAATAGAGGAGATACATCCCCGGACCCCAAATACTTTTGAATAGAAGCTAAACCATCCATAGGGATGTAAAGCTTTTCACCATCTGCATAGATAATATTCAAAAATTCCCCACCACCTACTCCCGTCTCTAACTCGCTAGTTCCGTTATATATTCCTATTCCATAGTCAACGTGAACTAAATAATTACCAGGTTTTAAACCTTTAAAACCTCGCTGAAAACTAGTAGATTTAGATTTTCTACGATATCGATATTTGTGGCTTAGCCCAAAAATTTCATGTTCAGCCACAAAAATTAGACCCAAGTCAAAAGACACAAAACCACTACTCAAATATCCTTTATCAACATCTATAGTTAATTCATACTCATCTGCTAATTCATGAACGCGCTTAACTTGACCTTTAGTGGGCGCTACCACAATAACTTTATGACCTTCTAGTTCCAAATCTTTTGTTTTTTCAGAAAAAACCTCAAATTTTCCTAATAATGGGGGGTTTCTCTTTATGTTAAAACGTAGATTTCTTGCATTATCATTAGACTCAATATTTAAAGAGTTAATGGAGATTATTTTTTTGTCAGACAGTCGACTCTTTATTTCACTCAAACTCAAATAAAGTTTGTCTGGCGAAACAACCAAATCACCGCGATCACAGGCAGAATTAAATTCTCGGACAATTACTTTCCAACAATCATCTACTTCGCAATTAACATCATCCTCCTCATCAAACACAAACAAAGATTCTTTGGATAGGTAATCAAACAAGGTCTCTCTCTGGCTATAGAAAAATGGAGCTAGATGCTCAAGGCCAAAAAAATTATCAAGATGCTCAATTTTATCAATTACTTCTTTCAATCGGACTGAGTCAACATCATTTTCTTCAATATATTGTGCTATTTTTTTGAGGCCATCAGTCTTTTGAATTGGAGTTGGAGCCAGTTCTCTTACTGGAAGAATTTCAAGTCTATCAATCTTCTTTAAAGAAACCTGAGTGTTTACATCAAATTCACGGATGGACTCTATAGTATTATCAAAAAACTCAATCCGCACTGGATTCGTTGATGCAGGCGGGTAAATATCGACTATATCACCTCGCACGCTAAAATGCCCTCGGTTTTCTACCATAGGAAAACGAACAAACCCATTATCAAGTAAGCAAGTTTCTAGAAATTCACGCTCAAGGTTGCCACCCGTGCTTAAATAAAAAGTTTGATCACTTAACTCTTTACGCGGAACCACACATTGAAGGATTGCATCTACGGGTACTATCAACAACGAAATCTTGTTACGTTGAAGTAAGTGAAGAATTTCTAATCGTTCTCCCATTATTGCTGCAGATGGGGAAATGTTTTCATAGGGAGCGATTTCCCAGGAGGGGAAAAAACGTATTTGTTTTTGGACTCTATTAAAATTAAAAAAATACCTTAAATCACCAAGAAGTTTTTCGCCAGTAGTATGATTTGGGGTTAAAACAACTACTGTTTTAGAAATAGACTTTACCAAAAGTGAAAGAAAAAATGAAACCGAGGATTCTCTAAGCCCTTCAATATGGTACTTTAAAGAATCTTCATCGACGTTTTTTTCTATTTCTTCAATTCCCTCATTGAATGAGACAAAAGAGGTTTCATTATTAATAACGTATTCATTCATTAGATAAAAACTCAGGAAGGGATGGGACCATCAGACTTCTTAGTGACTAAGTGTTGCCACTTAGGTTCACCTTTAGGTTTGAAGTTAACACATACAATAAAAGTTGCTCCTTCATAAAAATTTAACTTAAACCAACCACCACCAAAACGTTTGAACAAATAATCTTCTGGGCATGCTCGAAAATCATCAACTTGTTCTTTAGTAAACCTTGCGATTTCATAAAACTGTATACCGACACCTTCATTTACTCCAACAAGAAGAATACTATTTGTCTGATTATAAATTTCTTCGAACCGATAATCCATCTCGCTCTGACTTGGTTGATGTTTTAATGAGCGGCGTAATTTAGGTTTGTAATAGTCTCTAAAAGCACTCTTAATCCACATGATTAATTACTTTCTTTTAAATATTAAAAACTTTTTGTTTTGGGGTAAAAAAACCGAAATAGTTAAGGCAGAATTCTTATATTAACATTAAGATATGATTAATTTTTAATAGTAACATAAACATAGACCTACGAAATAGTCCAAATATAAACAGAGTTATAAAGCTAACTGCAAAATTTTATTTAACATTAATATTTTAACATTCATTTCTAGCTCACAAATAAATGATAAACAAATCAGTAACCATAGGACTACTGCAGCAATCAAGAATTAAGAATATAGAGCTAAATCTGGAAGCAACGATTCAAGAAATCAAAGAATCAGCAAAAAAAGGAGCTCAAATTATATGTCTACAAGAATTGTTTCTTAGTACCTATTTTTGTCAAAGTGAAAACTCTAACCAATTCAAGTTATCTGAAATCATACCAGGCCCAACTACTAAGGTTTTATCCAGATTAGCTAAAGAACTTTCGGTTGTTATTATTGCCCCTTTATTCGAAAAACGAACTGAAGGAATTTACCACAACTCTGCTGTCGTTATAGATGCAGATGGCTCCATTGTGGGATCTTACAGAAAAATGCATATTCCTGACGATCCATACTTTTATGAAAAATTTTATTTCACACCTGGCGACAAAGGGTTTAAAAGTTTTCATACTCGTTATGGTCTTATCGGAATACTTATTTGCTGGGACCAATGGTTTCCAGAAGCAGCGCGCCTGGTTGCTCTTTCAGGAGCTCATTTTATTTTTTGTCCTACTGCAATTGGTTATCAAAGCTCAGACTCTATAGAACTTAAAAGACAGGTTGCAGCATGGGAAACAATACAAAAATCACATGCGATAGCAAATGGTATTTTTTTTGCTGCTGTAAATCGAGTTGGGAAGGAGGACAATCTAACCTTTTGGGGGAAATCGTTTGTCTGTGATCCATTTGGAGAAATAGTTGCGCAAGCCTCGGATAATAAACCGGAAAGTCTTATTGTAGAATGTGATTTATTGAAAATTGAGCAGACCCGCCAAGATTGGCCTTTTCTGAGAGATCGCAGAGTTGATGCTTATCAAAAAATTACTCAGATATATTATGATCCAACTACCTAAACTTTCAACTCCCTCATCTTTAGGATTTTTTATGCCAGCCGAGTGGGAACAACACTTAAGTACTTGGCTGGCCTGGCCACATAATTTGGACACATGGGAAT
Organism: Nitrospinaceae bacterium; assembly: GCA_029937635.1. GTDB lineage: Bacteria > Nitrospinota > Nitrospinia > Nitrospinales > VA-1 > Nitromaritima. The sequence goes on along the minus strand of JAPYPM010000025.1, from coordinate 1,530 downwards.
CTCATGATTTACGAGAAGTTGAAAATGTTTACATAAAAATTATTCAAAATCTTATTACTGGTGAGCTTATAAATATTTTAATTGAAAATAAATCCTTTCAAAAAAGAATTATTTCTTTACTTAATTCTAGTGAACTAAATACTAAACAAATTTACTTTCATGAAATTCTGACTAATGATGCATGGATTAGAGATTTTGGTCCAAACTTCATTGTTAGAAAATCATCATCTGGGAAACAAACAGCTATAAACCGTTGGCAGTTTAATTCATGGGGTGAGAAATATCCATGGCAGAAAGACAATGAAGCAAACGATAAAATCATTCGCAAATCAAAAATAACTTATTTTGATCCTAAAATAGTTCTTGAAGGCGGAGCCATTGATGTAAATGGCGAAGGAACATGCCTGACCACATCTACTTGTTTATTAAATTTAAATCGAAATGGTGGTTTGTCAGTAGAAAAAATGGAAAAGTATTTAAAGAATTATCTGGGGGTTAAAAAAATTATCTGGTTGAATGGAAGCCTAAAAGGAGATGACACAGATGGCCATGTTGACAACCTAGCTAGATTTGTTAACCGCACAACCATCGTATATATATCTGAGAAAGATAAAACCAATGAAAACTTTTTGAGCCTTAAAGGGATTGAAGAATCATTAAAAAAAGCCAGGAATCCAGATGGGAAACCATTCTTACTCATTCCTCTTCCAATGCCACGAAAGATAAAAGATAATAATTTTCATCTGCCCGCCAGTTATGCAAATTTTTACATTGGGAACAACGCGGTTCTATTGCCTGCGTTCAACGACCCAAATGACAAAGTCGCTCAAGACATACTACAATTATGCTTCCCACGAAAAAAAATAGTACCCATAGATTCTCGCATACTTATAAAAGGGCTAGGGGGAGTCCACTGCATAACCCAGCAGCAACCAATGTGTACTGAATAAAAATGATTAAAACTGCGAAACATGGAATGAATTATATAAATTTTGGCTTTTTTATTGGTTTTCTTAGAGATAGAATATTTTATATTTCTATGAGCACAATGGCATCAAGTGTTCGACAAAGAATTATCTTTTAGCTCTAAGCTAAAATCGGAAGATTGATTCAGTTTAAACAGTTCTTGCTCTAACCTTTCAATGCGTTTTTCCTTTTCTCGGAGTTGAGACTTGAGTTTAAACTGAGTAAATACCTCAAAAAACCACGCCATAAGAAATCCTATTCCAAACGCACAAGACACTAAAATCATTGTTGGAACTTTAATTGAACTTACAGTAGATAAACCATCGAAGAAATAAACTTCTACAGTATGCATATTTTTTGCAGCAAATAAGGAAACAACTATAATCAGGCAGATGAAAAAAATATACTTTAAGGTCGACATTCTGAATTCAAGTTAAGGTTGAATGGGAATTGAGATTTTTTTTACTCGTCGTCCTTATCCTATTTATTCATCTTCTTCATCTTCTTCATCTTCTTCACCTTCTTCACCTTCTTCACCTTCTTCACCTTCTTCACCTTCTTCAC
>JAPYPM010000355.1 GCA_029937635.1 Nitrospinaceae bacterium | reverse complement strand
TAAAGTACTTTATGGGTCTGATATCTAAAGAACAAATTCGAGTTCATTCTGATCCCGTTAGGCCCACAGAAATTCTGACAAATTTAAAGATGTATGGCGACGTCAAGCTAGTCTTTTCAAAAGATGAAAAATTATTTAGAAGAGCAAAAGAAGAAATTATTCTGGAACGGGACGTTGAAAAAATGCAGACACGTTACCAAGGACATCTCCGTTATTTGATGTTTTATCGTTTTACTGCAACTGCCAAATTAAAAATCAGAAATAGAATCAAACGTCATAAGTTGATTTACAAATCTGAAAATTGGCTAGTGTATGATTTATTAGCCTCTGGGTGATATGTTTTAATTCTAGCCAATTATTCTCGCGAGTTTGTGCTATGCTCTAGCCGAATCGAAAAATTTCGAATTCAAGATGTACCTTATTTTGGATATATAACTGTTTCCTGCCCGAGTGTAATCTAAGAGTTTTTTCGTGCTCATCTCAAAATATCTAATCTTTATATAGGATTCTTTAGGTCTGTGCATTTAAATTTCATTCGATGGGTAGATAAAACATTTAGCTCTATCATAGTCCGGTTTTTATACTTAATTTGGCTAGCCGTTGGTCACCGTCAATTAGAGACCCCACCTTCATTTGCAGCCGTAAAAAAAGTTCTTATTATTAAGTTTTTTGGAAGCGGGTCTATACTTTTAGCATCCCCAGCAATTTACAAAATAAAAGAATGTCATCCAAATGCAGAAGTTAGCATATTCACACTTTCCGAAAACAAGGAAACTTGTTCATTGCTTTCGGCAATAGATAATATTTATTATCTTGACCTAAAACGCTTTTTCCCATTTTTGTTTAATTATTTAAAAATTATCCGAGAGATTAGAAATAAACATTATGATGTTGTTCTTGATCTTGAATTTATTACAAATTTTTCGGCTTTGACAACTTTATTGCTTTCTTTTTCATCAAAGCCCCCAGCAACAATTGGGTTTTCATCTCACTTCATATGGAGAAATAAAGTGTACTCTATGGCAATACCCTTTGACCATAGTCGTCACATTACTGAGATTTTTAAAAAACTATTTTCACCATTGACCAATAAGTTCTTTGAAGTAGACTTCAAAGATTCAAAGAAAGATCTTATTTCGACTGCCAGGCAATCACCTCTCACCACAAACCTTCTAGAATCTAATTCAGGTAGGAATAAAATTGTTTGCGTCAATATTAATGCTGGTAAATTATGTCACTTACGCAGATGGCCTCAAGAAAACTATGCTGAATTAATTTTTAGTTTACACAATCGTTTTGAAATTCAAACTGTATTAATTGGCGGTAGAGATGACATAAATTATGTTGAAGAGTTTTCTAAAAAACTGCCCAACAAAATTGATATCTATAATTTTTGTGGGAAATTATCAATCAAAGAACTAGTTGGTTTGTTCTCCAAAAGTCATCTATTGATAACTAATGATAGTGGCCCACTACATATAGCCAATATTATTGACCTTCCTACTGTTTCTTTTTTTGGCCCTGAAACACCACGCCTCTATGGCCCAAGAGGACCTAAACACAAAGTGTTTTATGATGATACATTTTGCAGTCCCTGTATCAATATTTACAACTCAAAGAAGTCGGACTGCAGTGATAATATTTGCCTTAAAAAGATTAATCCGCAAACTGTAATTCAAGCAATAGAAACAAACAAGTTCTTGCAATGAAATCTTTGATCTTCAAGAAGCATCTTAATTTCAAGTTTATCGCTCGCATGGTAAACTGGCATTTAAAATACTATTTCTTAGGCCATGGCACTCCAATAAGTGCCGGTGTTTACATCAACGATGTTTGCAACTATAAGTGTAAGATGTGTGATATTCGCATGAAAGATGATCCTGTTATTTATTCACGCGAAGCCCAAACCCGAGACATAGATGCGTTAAGTAACATGGGAGTGATTTATTACTCGATAAGTGGTGGAGAACCAACACTAGTTAAAGATCTTCCAGAACGCTTAGCCTATGCTGCCAGAAAATTTCCTTACGTTCACCTTGTCACTAATGGATCAACCATGACTATTGATCTAGCCAAACGACTTGGAGCAACAGGTATTCAGGAAATTAGCGTTTCTCTAGATGGTTTAGAAGAGTTTCACAACCAAATGAGAGGAGTTTCTAATGCCTTTAAAAAAGGCTGGAACGCAATCCATTTACTTCGAACCCATGCTCCAAAAATAGATATTGTTATCAACTCTATTCTGACTCCTTATAATCTTAATAGCTTGCGTGAACTTAAAAAAAAATTGGAAGAAACTTTCCCAGGGATTTACTCTAAATACCTTCCTCTCACTTACCACGAGTTATTCTTAAATGCTGACAAAAATTCCTTTTTCCTTGAGGGTAAAGAGCCTTCCTCATTTAAGGAAATTAATGAATTTATTGATGCTGCGATTTTAGACCCAAACGTAGTAAATTCAACCCACTTTTTAAGACGTGCAAAAAGTTTTTTTAGTGGATCCAAAGATGTTTTATCAGAACAAAAAAAATGTACTTATCCCTACTATTCA
>JAPYPM010000354.1 GCA_029937635.1 Nitrospinaceae bacterium | reverse complement strand
TAAAAACACACAACAGTCGTGACAAACATATGACAAACTACTTTTTTCACCTCTGCATCCCTTTGTTTATAAGGGTTTCAGAAACTGCTACTATTGAGTGGGAATGATAGAAATTAGCACAGACAGATTATCCACATGACATTGCATTGGGAGAAAATGAAGAAATACCAATGCAAAAAGTAGAAACCAATACATTCATTGAAATAGTAGATGCACAAACATTAGAAGTTTTACATAGTTTTGGAGTAGTAGTATATTTAACAGAACGATGAGTAAATTTATATTCAGTACATTATTTTTTTTAACGCTTATTTTTAACCCCTTGTTTGCTGATCCTTCAGGAGCGATCAAAGAGAAGCTTGGCACCAAAATAGTTGATGGATATCAATCAGTTAATCTTGATCTATATTCAGCAGAAGAGCTTTATCCACTCTGCAAAGCAAAAAAATTTTCTAGCCTGATATCAGTCCAACTATCTTGGGCACTAACACCAGAAAATTTTCAGCAAACCTTGGTTCATATGATGTGCAATCGAGCGGAAGTCAATCGAGGAGGCGATCAAGAAGATTTTAAATTAAAATTTGAATTACAGGCTCAAAAATTTATAAAAAATACTTCAAGCAAACTCCCCATTTGCACCGATAAAGAGTTTAGAAATAATTGTCTTGGACAAGGCCTAGTCTTCAACGGGTTTTATGTGGGTGAGTGGCTTAATAATATACCTCACGGTCAAGGCGTTCAGTTCCTCACAAAAAACCTCCCATATGGTTTTATGGATACATTCTCTGGTATCTATGAGGGTAGTTTTGCAGAAGGTCAGTTTAATGGCATAGGTTATTATCAAAGTAGCACCAAGGAGGAGTCCTTTGAGGGCAATTGGTTGAATGGTCAGATGCATGGATTCATCAATTGGGTTTGGCCAAAGGAATATAAGTTTGGAATCAGGTTTTCAAGAGATACTTCAAATTACCTGAAAATCGATTCTATTGAGCCATTTAGTGCTGCTGAGGCGGCTGGGCTAAAAACAGGAGACCTAATTCAAAGCCTTCAATCAGGTACGGAGACCCTGGATACATCTAAAAATGGCATAGCAACCATTGGTCGTTTTTTTGACAATTTACCGATTGATCAAGAGGTTCTTTTTTCTTTTCTAAGCAATACAGATCAGATCCCGAAGACACTTCCAATCTCAAAATTACTAAGTGATAGTGAAAAAAAAGGCATAATTTTTTGCTTGGATACGCCTCAGGGTGAATGCTATCAAGATGCTCAATACAAGAATGAATTCATCCGCAAAGGACTCATCACAAGAAGCTCTTATATGATGGGGCTGCAACATGCATATCAGCGACATGACTTGTGGGTTGCCTACAACATAGATGGATCTAAAACAGTGAATAAATTATGCCGAGGAAGAGGCTCCGGAATGGGTATTTATTCTTTGGACAAAGAATTGTTAGAGAAATATCAAATTATTGGTGGGTCCCTCCTTTATATAAGAGATGATATCCACGACGCTTGCCCAAACAGCTTTCCTACCAGGCCGAGCTATATGCATTATCCTGAAGTCTTAGTGGCCGACACCAGGACCATAGAAGATTTAGCAATCTATTTTACTGAGACTGCTGACAGTGATCCTTGGTTAAAAAACACATACGATATTACAGATTGGTTATATGATGCAATTAATCTTCGGGATGGGGGTAACAAGATTCCAAATAATCATCCAATTCATGAGTTATGTACGCAAGCCGTTATTGATTCCTTGTATTGTGATAATGGTAAGAAGAAATATGAATATTACCTTTTAGAAAGAATATCACGCACCCCTGGAACCAAAGCCTTCGACAATCGAAAAAAAAATCAACTGCTAAGAGCAAAAGAAAATTTTGCCGTCCTTGCTGCATGTAAAAATAAATCGCCAGTTATGGGCTCTCAACTTCATAGCTGCATGCAGGGCCCTATTACAAGAGGAATTCAAAATTGGGAATGCTTTTATAGAACCGGAACTGTTCAAAAGTGTGACTTCGGAACAGGCATTTATAGAAATATCAAACCCGTCTTTAGAGCAGAGAACAAAGACATGTTAGATGCGATTGATTATGATGATTGGATTTTTGGAGACCTATAAGATGAAAAATAGTTTTTTAGCAGCAAGCATATTCTTTTTTACTAGTTTTAATTTATTTGCTCTGGAGCTTGTAAGCCCTAACGAAAATATTAGCCCTTTTTCATCCCCTGAGGACTGTCTTATTCTGCAATATAATTCTGGACTAATTAGTAAAAAAATCATGAAATTATATTTAAAGATTGATGAGGCGCTTATGAAAAACCCTCAAAATTCTAAAATTAAGTCAGACCTTGATGCTATCAAAAAACTTAGTGACATTAATACATCACTTATGACAACGTATGAAACCTTTTGTAAAAAGTAATATTTCTATACAAAAAATATAAAAGCTTTAACTAAACTTTGTAGTTAAGGGTAGGGCAGAGTCTTTAGAGAATAAGAACTTACTAAACTCTTGTATCTTAGGCATCCTCATATATATTAGGTG
>JAPYPM010000353.1 GCA_029937635.1 Nitrospinaceae bacterium | reverse complement strand
TAATGCTGAAATTTTCAGTAGTATATTTGATATCTACAATTGCAGTATGCTCTCGCAAATTTAGCGTTCCAATCAAATGTCCGGGGCTTTGACTTTTTATTCGCCAACCTAATCCTGAACCTGCAACGATAATGGCCTTCTTAATTAGTTCTATGGATGGCTTGTTTTCCGTTGCAAACGTCATTGGTGCATCCTGTACATTCTTAACGATAGACGATCTGCAACCTATACCCAAAGCAACCACTAAAGCCAAGGCGATCAAGATAATTTTTTTAGTCATAAGAGATTGTCCTTTCATAAATGTGTCTGTTATATGCCAGGGAAAATGGCAATAATAGGTAAATGCCGCTTTTAATTCTCTTCCCAGTAATCAAAAAAATTGAACCAGTTGAATGGATCCTGTTTGCTATAATGCGCCAGCCGGTCTGCATATCGCTGCATCCACTTTTGCTTGCTACTCACTTCATCCTTCTCATTCAATTGGAATTGATCCGCCAGCTTTTCAAAATAAATATCATAGCGATTGCCACCTTTATATATTCCAAAAAATAAAACAACAGGAACTTTTAAAATCCCAGCCAGGGTAAAGGGCCCCGAGGGGAAATGCGCCTTTTTACCCAAGAATTCGCAGGGCATCGATTTTTCCTTCTTGACTACGCGATCGGCAAGCAGGGCAACCATGTTGCCACTGTCTGCCATCTCCTTTATCCGCAGGAGGGAATGTGCCTCCCCAATTCGGATAATTGATTTGGCAGCCTCGGGGTTGAGGTTATTAAGTATCGTATTCGTATTTTCGGTGATACTGTTATTCATCAAAACTTTAAGACGAATACTTTGGTCGGATAACCCTAAGGCTCTTACAATTTCAAAGCTTCCCAAGTGAGACCCAAACAGCAAACATCCTTTTCCTTGAAGTTCCGAAATAATGGATTCACCATAAATATCGATTACAAGGTCCTTGCCACCATCCTTCAAAATAAAAACGCGATCAAGAAATACAGAGGCAAAAAAGTGATAATGGCGAAAAATATCAAAATAGGTTATTTTTTTGGATAACACACGCCCCAAATAACTAATTGATGCCTCTTTGGTGATTTTTGAAAAAAACAGATAATATAATGTGATCGGGTAAAGCAAAAACCGGCATGGCCGCCTGCCAAGATTAACAGCTAACCAAAGCATTAATTTCAACATCCAGGTATAGCTGCGTTCTTTTTGATTTAACCAATCGGAACTCATGAGAAAACATCTTTAATCAAGTGAAACGGAATCATAAGGAGGAGACACCTTTAAGAAATGCGTGTATTTAACTCAGGGACTATATTTGTCAAAAATATATTAAATTTATGAAACCCTGGCTGCCATTTGTTTTTTCCTCCAAACTCCATAGTTGGTTATTACAAATTTAGCTGAGATAGTTTTTCTATTCCCAGGCGGATGTTCTCTTGAGCAGCGCCTTCAGTAGCAATCCGTAACCGTGTAACCCCAGCAAACGCATCTCCTGTGGTAGCTGTAAAAGATGATCGTACAGACTCTCTCATCAAAACTTTTTTGGAGTCTGCATGAGCGAGTGACCAGACCGCCTCCATTTTTACAGTGAAACTGAAGCCAAAGCTAGGTTGCGCCAGATTAAAAATCATCACGTTGAGCAAATAATCGGCATTCTTACCATGAATGATTTTAGAGAACAGACCGCTCTTGTAAAGGGAATCCGCAATAGCCTGCATAAAAGTCTCATTGGATATTTGAGATTTATCCATGGCGCTGGTTTCTTTTCCCCCCAGCACGTTTACGGAAACTGAGTATGGGAAAACTTTTTGCAGACTGAACGTACTGACTACCATTGACTTAGATGTAGCAGGAGTAGAGCAACCAGATAATACCGGCCAACTAGCAAGTAAACATAGGAATGATAATCTAAACCAATTAATAATCATTTAGGACCCTTTAACCTTATTAAAAATATTGGTCAGGACCTCATCCACCATTTCCTTAGGAGACTTTCTAGTCAAGGACCCATGAAAAGAGTTACCACTACCCAACGGAACATCTGTTTTCGGATCTCTAAAAGTAATAGTGAGTTCCTTCATGTACATGGTTATATCCCACATCCACCTGTCCGCATAATCAACTACTATATCCACATTGGATTGGATATCCACTCCTAAACCTGTTGTGGATTTGTACCCCATATACACCAGTTTATCGGAAATTAATTTATTAATACCCCTTTCATCTGGACCTAGCTTGATCACATAGAACGTTTTGATATCGGTTATAGGACCGGAAGGATCCCAGTTTGCTGACATTCTATTTACACACCCTGATGTTAAGAAGATTACAATGAGGAAAAAGGAAAACTTGTGGATATGTGTCATTAGCGCCACCTTTCGAGTTTTAAGTGAAGTTAACAATATTGAGTGCTAAATGTTTTTTTAATATTTCCAATGTCGCTCCTAATCCACTTCAGCAAAGTTTCCAAAATTGTACCATTTTATTTACAGTTTAGGAGTTTAGGGTTGATTGTCTAACGGATCAATATGCTATTGAATTTGACTTTGCGAAGAAGTGGGCCGAGGCCA
>JAPYPM010000352.1 GCA_029937635.1 Nitrospinaceae bacterium | reverse complement strand
CAGGTCCAGAATCATTGTCAATCATCAGATCAGCTTGCTGAATTAATGCCATACTAACATTCATTTGTCCTACATATACGAAAACACCTCTTACATTTATATGCACTGTTCTGAATGGTCCAAAAAAAATACTAAGTAGTTTATTTTATCTCAACAGTTGAGCTAAGTTAACCACGAAGCACTTTTATACCGCAACACTTTCAAAATAAGGCTATTAGAATATTCAAGGCGTATCTTAAAAATATTTTTGAATCTTTTGACTTGCCCATAATTACTTGGTTACATTATTAAAAACTCTTGAGCTTTTTTATAAACTTCTTCAACTGAGTAATCTTGGCAAACTCTGTTCTGACAGGGGTTCGGCGGAAGACATCGAGACATCAATAAATCCCTGCAGGGAACATCTAAATAAAATAAAAAACTACTCTCTTTATGAACATCTTTGTCATAATAAGTATTTTTATAGTCTTGGGGACCCATTAAAACTATTGTCGGAATATTTAAGGCTGAAGAAATATGCGATGGCCCCGAAGCGTTATCAATCATTAAATCTGCTTTGTAAATTAAAGCGATACTTTTTCTTAAAGGTCCTGCATGAATAAAAACTCCTTCTACTAGGTCATGTAGAGATTTAGCAACTGGTTGTTCGTTTTCTGAAAAACAACCCAAAATTTGATAGCCATGATTTTTGATCAATAAACAAGCAAGTTCGGCAAACCGTTCCATTCCCCAATTTCTATAACCTTGGGAAGACGAAGGGTGAATTATTATTAGTTTTTTTGAAGGATCTATTTTTTTCTGAGCCAAAAAATCCTCAGCCCATTTGATTTCATCATTTGTTACAAATATTTCCGGTTTTTTATCTCTGGGGTTTAAACCGATGGCCCGTAGACAATCCAGGTCTCGCTCAATTGATGTTCTGTCAAGGTCATGATCGAAACCAATTAAAACATCTGAGTATTTTTCACGAAGAAAATAACTTCTATTTATTTTCCAGCGAGCTTTAATTTTTTTTGCTATTTTTGTCGAAAAATTTCTAGCGTGTAAATTAAGAATTAGGTCAAAATTTTCTTGATTTAAATGACCCAAAAGTACTTGTAATTCCTTCTTTTCGACCTCTCCAGAAACACCGTAAATATTTTCTAGATATGGGTTGTTCTCAAAAATAGGTTTACAAAAATTAAATGTTAGAGTAGAAACCGAGACTTTTGGCAATAATTGTTTTATATTTTTGATAGTTGTCGTCGCTAGAACTCCGTCACCCAAACCCCTGAGTTTAATAATAAGAACCTTATTAAGGTTCTCTAAATTATTTTCAATTTGTTTTCCACTTCGAACATATTTTTCGTAATACCTAAGATGGCCTAATAAAATAACAATTGAATCCAAAAGACAAAACACCAAACCTTCAAAACCTTCTCTTATTCCCTTTCGCAATATCCAGTTTTTGTAAAATTTTTCCGCAGGGGCAGTTAAGGCTCGTAAAAATAAACTATATGAATTCAGGCAAGGATTGATTTGATATAATTGCTCTGCTCCGTACTCTGAGCGTTGGACTATATTAGCCACTACTTCGGCTATAGTATTTTCAGAAAAATAAATTGATTCTCCTTGTAAATGATTTTCTCTAAAAAATGATAGCGGCCTAATTTTTATTTCTTGTTTATCAGTCCCGCTAAACAGCAAACCGGATCGTGGATCATGAGTCCATTCTAGAGGGTGTTTCAAGCGTTGTTTAAGAAAAAAAATACTTCTTTTTATCGGGAACCAAGTTCGTTGCACTGGCCTCAACTTAATGGTTTTGCAAATAGATTCTTTCAAAACTGTAGAAAAATATTCTCTGCCCTCCAACAATAGGTACCACGAGGATTTTTTAGACTGTATTCCTTTTTCCCATAATTCGTATATATTAGAGGATTCTCTTTCGAGCCAGTTGCCGCCATGGGTTTTTATTTCTTCTGAAATGGCGACAACATTAGGTCCTACTACTGTAATATTATCGAACCACATCTTTAAGCTATTGAAAGTTCCGAGGAGGTGGCGATCAGACCCTTGATATGCTATAATGACTGATACGCTGCTTCTAGGGATGACATATTTCATTGGAGAAACTTGTAAAGTTGAGGTAATGGGTTTTATACCTAAATAAACCGATTGTACATGTTGGATAATTTTAGCATCAATTCTTTCATAAAAATCTAGTTTTTTGTTTCTTATTTATTATTACGAATATTTTTTTACTTTATTTTCCGTAATAATAGAACCCGCTTTGTTCTTCAAATTTCTTTAAAAATAATATTTGACTTTAAATGATAGAAAGAACCTATCATTTGCTGTGTTAAGTTAGGATTAAAAACTATGGAAATTAAGAAAGCTCTGATTACGGGAATCACTGGGCAAGATGGATCATACCTTGCTGAGTTTTTGGTTGAAAAAGGTTATGAGGTTCACGGCATGGTGCGCCGGTCAAGCAGTTTTAATCGGGGCAATATTGAGCATCTGACTAGTCGAGGTGATAATTCTTCACAAAATGTTACCTTACATTATGGGGATTTAACTGACCCTCAAAATATTGATAACCTCAT
>JAPYPM010000351.1 GCA_029937635.1 Nitrospinaceae bacterium | reverse complement strand
CCTGACCACGGGGCCCGGGGACGTCGAATATGTCGACCGTCTGTCGTGGAGCAGCTTGCCCACCGACGGATTCAGCTCCCTTAAGAAGGTGGGTTCCAGCCAGGAGATATCCCCGGCTACACCAAAGAACTTCTCAGGCACCGAGATCGAACTTGAGGCGGAATCAGACACAACCGCGCCGCTACTCGATAATTTGCCAGGTGATACCATTGAGATCACCTCAAGCTCCCCGGTTCCAAGCTCTGATAACCAGATCACCAATGTTCTTGAGGCGGTGACCTGTTCCGATGCCGAGGACGATAATCCGGCGATCAACTTTGATACACCGGCGCAGTTTCCTGTGGACCAGACAACAACCGTACCCGTTATCTGCAGTGACGAGGCAGGTAACGAAGTTACCGTCGACATCTTCTTCACCGTCACAGCGGTTGGTGAACCAGATGACGATGGTATCGACATCTGCGAGGATGCTTCTGTTAGCGCAACATTATCCAGTGATTCAACCCTGCCCGTTGAAAAGCGCCTGATCATCGCGAATCCGGCATCGAATACGAATCAGCAATCTTTCCTCAGGTTCGTTAACCCATCAACCGATTCTATTCAGGTAGAACTCTATGGCATTGACGACAGTGGCGTCGCCAGTAAACGGCCGCCGGTCAGCTTTACCCTGGCACCCAGCGAGTCGAAACAAATGACGGCTCAGGACCTTGAAAATGGCAATACCGACAAAGGCCTGGAAAGCTCACTTTGTGACGGTACCGGCAAATGGCAAATCATTGTTCGATCCAGCCAGGCCATTGAACTGATGGGATTAATTCGTACCCGGGATGGCTTCCTGACGGGATTAACGGACGTTGTACCCGTGGAGCAAGACTCGAATATGGTTTACTTCGCGAACCCGGCAAGCAGTTCTCAGCAGCAGACTTTTCTCAGGATCGTGAATAATTCGACCAGCGCCGGTACGGTCACCATCACCGGTGTAGATGATTTCGGTACAGCCGCGTCAGAAACGGTGAGTTTTGAACTGGGTGTCAATGAATCCAAGCAGATGACCGCACAGGACCTGGAGAATGGAAATTCGGCCAAAGGACTGACTGGACAGTTGAGTGATGGATTGGAGAAATATACAGGTAAATGGCGACTGATGATCGCCTCTTCACTGGATCTCTCTGCTCAGAGTCTTATTCGCACGCCGGACGGGTTTCTGACTAATTTGAGCGCCGTTGTGAGCCCGAATGTGGACGGCGACTCTACGGTGAGTTTCCTGAATCCTGCCAGCAAGACTGCGCAGATGTCAGTTGTGCGCCTAATCAACCCGAATGCAGAAAACTCGTCAGTGACCATCAGTGCCATTGACGATAACGGACAGATTGCAACCAATGGCGATGTAACTCTGACCCTTCCCGCTGGCGAATCTCGTGACCTGTCCTCGACCGATCTTGAGCAGGGTAATCCTGACCTGCCAATGACGGGTTCTCTGGGCGCTGGCTCTGGCGGGTGGCGATTAAACGTTTCCTCGGACCCGAAGATAAAAGTCATCAGCTATGTGCTGACTGATACGGGCTTTCTCACCAACATGAGCGAGGTGGTCGGTGCCGCGAGTACGAGCAATCAGGTCTGGGTATTTAATCCGGGTAGCAACGAGAATCAGAAGAGTAACCTTCGGGTGATTAACAGTGCATCATCTGAGGCCTCGGTGACAATCTCGGGGATTGATGATGCGGGGAACGCTGGACCAGGGTCTGACCTGACGTTCAATCTCTCGGCAGGATCTGTCCAGGAAATTACCGCAGCTGAACTGGAAAACGGTAGCTCAGAAAAAGGGCTTGCGGGGGGTATTGGTGACGGTCAGGGGAAATGGCGACTCAACGTCACGTCTGATGTGCCGGTCACTGTGCAGAGCCTGCTGGAGACACCGGCCGGATTTATAACCAACCTTTCGACATCTGCTCAGTAAAGTCACTGAAGGGACGACCATCTATCCGCCGGGGCGAACACCCACTTTTAGTGAGGATTGCCGACTTCTTGTGCCGCCGGTTATGCAGATAAGTGAAGGTCTACTGTTCGATGTGATGTCCGATGAGTATAAGTAGAATTGAGCCCGTTTTTGTGTAGGTAGGCAAGTGGGTCTGTCCCTGAAATAGGGATTTGAAGGGAACTCCCGGTGGAAATCTGTTGGGCTTTGATGAACCAACGGACTGGATCCCACCGATCGATTCGCTTTTCGGACCGCCAGGTCGAGTCAGATCCCAGCAGCGTTGGCCGATGTCAGAAAAGTTGGGTTGAGTGATCAAATAGATCGGATGGCGGTGAGCGGTTTCTCGCCTGTGATGCCTCATCCAGACCAAGATGCTTCAGTATTTTCTCGATCACACTTTCTCGATTACACTTTCTCGATTACACTTTCGATCTTCGATAACGGCAATGATCTACCGGGCGGCGTTCCGCATTGCCGCCACATTTATCGCACTGCTCAATTTGTATTGAAAAGACGCGCTCTTAACTTGCTCCGCGAGGAAAATACACCGTGAAGTCTTGTCAGGGCGTCCCCGTCAGTTTACACGCGGTTTCGGCACCAGAGCTGCGAGCCGCCCTA
>JAPYPM010000350.1 GCA_029937635.1 Nitrospinaceae bacterium | reverse complement strand
ACAATATATTTGGGGGTTATTTAACGAGTATAGACATTTCATTATTAAGTGTCAAGGAGAACCGAAAAAGACTAACTACAAAGCTTTTAATTAGTTTTTACAGGAGTTTACACATTTATATTTACCATAAACATACACCCCTCATACATTATAGATTGAATACCAAATGCTTCGTTGACAGACTATAATGTCCTAATATATTCTTGATTTATAAAACCTAAAATATTTTACTGAGAATAACTAGAAATGACTCAAGAAGAAAGTTCTAGATGAGAACCGCATTGGTTTTTCCACCTCAATGGTATCCAAGTCAACCTTATTTGGCATTGCCCACGCTTAAAGCTTACCTTGAAACAAAGGGACATGCAGTAGACCAGTTCGATTTTAATGTCGAGACTTACGACTTATTTCTCTCTAGAGGTTATCTCGAACATTGTATTAAAAAAATAAAATCCAGACTTTCAAAATCAGTCAAATCTTCTGAAGATCGTGAAGCAGAACCCATTCATCGACAAATTGTAGAAGATGAGGGCTATTTAGAGACCATTCTCTCAGAAATCGATGATGCAAAACAGGTGCTACGAGACGAGGAGCGTTTTTTTCAGTTTGAAGAATATAAAAATGCTTACACCACCTTAAAAGTGGCAATGCAATTAATCTCTTACGCACATTACCCGAGCAAAATCGATCTGGATTCTTTTTTCATGAGAGGTAACCCAGAAGAAAACCTTCAAGGAATTCTTACCGCAACGCAAAACTCGGGGACAAACCCTTTTCTCCAAGTTTACGAAGATAATCTATTAGCAAAGGTAGATTGGAACAAATATGGACTAGTGGGAATCTCTATTATTCACGCCGGCCAGGTAATTCCGGGTCTAACCTTAGCTCGAATACTCAGAGCTCGTTACCCCCACCTTCATGTAGTCATCGGTGGGAGTGTGTTTGCCCGACACCAAGACATTTTAGACGACAAAAAAATACTCTTTGAAGAAATGTTTCACAGCATCGTTTTATTTGAGGGGGAACACCCACTAGATCAACTGATAGAACACCTCAAAAAAGAAAAACCACTAGATACTGTCCCGAATCTAATTTATCTTAAAAATGGTAAGGTCGTTCGCAATGCAGCAACCAAAGCACTTTCTTATGACCAATTAGCATGTCCCAACTTTGATGATCTGCCATTAAATAAATATCTAATGCCTTACCCGGTTCTGCCTTATATGGCTAGTAGAGGCTGTTACTGGGGCAAATGTACCTTCTGCACTCACAGCTTTATTTATGACTCGCATTACCGAAAAGAAAATGAAGAAAGAGTCGCAGAAGAGCTCGATTATCTTGGCAAAAAATATAAAACTAAATATTTTACATTTTCTGATGAAGCGATATCCCCAAACGCTTTTGATCGTATGTCGAAAGCAATTCTTACGCAAGGTGTAGATATGCGAGCCTTGGGTATGCTTAAGTTTGAGTCTGATTCAGTGGAAACGGTGGAACTTTTCGAAAATATGTATAAGGCTGGATTTCTAATGCTATTTTTTGGCCTGGAAAGTGCGAATGACAGAATACTTTCTATTATTGAAAAAGGCTGTGACCAAGCGACTGAAAAAAGAGTTTTAGAAAATAGTTCCTTAGCAGGAATATGGAATCACCTTTACTTATTTTTCGGATTTCCAACGGAAGAAAAACATGAAGCCCAGGAAACTATAGATTTTACAGTTGAACATAGTGAATTAGGAGATGGCACTATCCATTCGGTGGGGCAATCCGTTTTTTCTTTGGAAAAGGATTCTGCCATTTACCATAACCCTGCAAAGTTTCAAATCGACCGCATTTTACGTGATCCGGAACGAGATATGGCAATCATTTTTGATTACGAAATAGACAAAGGCATGTCGAAAGACGAGGTCTTGGGTATTTATGAAAATTTTAATACAGTTATAGATACCAACTTCCCATCACGTAATATTTGGAACTATCTATCACGCGAACATTTCCTTTTATATTTAGATCATTATGGCCGAGAGGAGATTTTAAACATGGCTCGCCCGTTAGTTCAATCTACCTGAAAAAGTTCATATCTTTTAGCATTCCTTGACACCCATTAGGATATCTTCTAAAGTTATTTATATCCAAATTTTATAACGAATTAACTGCTATTTAGTGGAGTTTTAATAGACTATGAGCGCTGAAGATAAAGGGGCCGGTTGGACCACAATGAAAATAGATCCTGAAATATTTCAGGAACTTGGGGTGCGTGACCCAGAAGAAACAAAACGCGAAATGGCTATCTCAAAAAGAGTCCGGCAAGTTCGCAAAGAATTAAAAAGTGACCCAGACAATGCCGAACTTCAGCTCGAGTTAGGGAGCCTTTTTATAGATGGAGGGGAGTTTGAGGACGCTATAAAACAACTCAAACAAATAATTAGTCACGATAATAAAAATGGCCTTGCCTACAAGTTATTAGGAACCGTCTACGGAATGTCTAACCACGAAGACGAGGCTATCCGAGAGTTGACCCGCGCGACAGAACTACGGAGGGAAGATTCAGAGATTTATTTTAACTTAGGTGGCGTGTTCATGCTCAGGGACATGTTCGAA
>JAPYPM010000349.1 GCA_029937635.1 Nitrospinaceae bacterium | reverse complement strand
GCTTTACCTGTAATATTTTTATTAGATAAATCTACCAATATTAAGTGGGTGTCAGTACCTCCGCTAACTATTTTAAAACCAGCAGAAACTAAACATTCTGATAGATGTTTCGCATTTGAAAGAACTTGTTTTTGATAGGTTATAAAATTACTGTTAAGAGCCTCTTTGAAGGCAACCGCTTTAGCGGCGATCACATGCATAAGGGGACCTCCTTGAATACCTGGAAATATTTTTTTATTTATGTCCTTGGCGTGTTCCTCTTTGCATAAAATCATACCCCCACGTGGACCTCGAAGAGTTTTGTGAGTTGTAGTAGTTACAAATTCTGAATGAGGGATTGGAGATGGATACAATCCTGCAGCTACTAAACCTGCTGGATGAGCAATATCAGTCATGATGGATGCGCCAACTTCATCTGCTATTTCACGAAACTTTAAAGCATCAATAATTCTTGGATAGGCACTACCACCAACTATAATCAATTTTGGCATATGCTCTTTGGCGAGTTCTAAAACTTTTTCATAATCAATCAACTCAGTTTCTTGACTAACGCCATATTGAACTACATCATAGGTATATCCAGAAAAATTAACTGGACAACCATGTGTCAAATGACCCCCATGGGACAAATTCATGCCTAGAATGGTATCCCCTGGTTTAAGTAATGTGTGGTAAACAGCCATGTTAGCCTGAGAACCTGAATGTGGTTGAACATTTGCATGCTCTGAATTAAAAAGCTTTTTTGCACGTTCTATGGCTAGGTTCTCGACTATATCTACATGCTCACAACCTCCGTAATATCGCTTTCCGGGATAACCTTCAGCATATTTATTAGTTAGCACAGAGCCCAAAGCCTCCATAACCGCTTTACTTACAAAATTCTCCGAGGCTATCATTTCAAGAGTATAAGCCTCTCTTTCAAGTTCTCCCTTAACGGCCTCTGAGATTTCAGGGTCAAATTCCTCTAACACAATAAATTTCTCCTTATATTTTTTTGAGTTTTTCGAAAAGGGTGATTTTGTCAATACGTTTTTGATGACGACCACCTTCAAATGGAGTACTTAGCCAAACTTTAACAATTTCTTTAGCTAAACCATGTCCAACAACACGCCCACCCATAATAAGAATATTAGAATCGTTATGCTCCCGGCATAGTTTTGCTGTGTATAAGTCTGAACATAAAGCCCCCCTTATACCAGAAAAACGATTCACAACAATTGACATTCCAATTCCTGTACCGCAAATAACAATTCCTCGAAAAACTTTCTTTGAAATCACGGCTTGAGCAACACTAACAGCATAATCTGGATAATCCACAGATTTTGAGTTTTCAGGCCCCATATCATTTACCTCATGGCCAAGTTCGTTTAAAAGTAAAACAATATCAGTTTTAAGATCAAAACCACCGTGGTCAGAAGATATTCCAATTACATTCATAAAAAAATGACTGAATAAAATTAATAACTAATAAATAATTAGAACATAAGATACAACAGAATAAATTTATTTATTGGCGAGAAATAGAATAAGATTATATGTATTAGCTGGAATAAAAACAATAAATTGAATTAGAGGCAATGCAACATGATATTAAATATATCGTTGATTATTGTCAACTCCAAGGGGTTTGTATTCATAAATAACTGGTTTATTGTTCTCACAAAAAAGATATAATAAAATCTTGATTATCAATTATCCGTATATCCAAAATGTGGAAAAATATATTCATTGAATCCTGTCTTTTGTCGGCACTCATTTTTGGTGGATTCTATATTCAATCGAATATAATAAGGGGTGAAATTATATTATCAAATAGATCCATTAATGAATCATTAAGTAGTAAAAAAATATTGCATATAAGTGGAATGGATTATCAGATGATAACATTAGAAAAAAAACATCTAAGTGGAGCAAAATCAAAATTCCCAGTCGGACACATATCAGGTGAAGAACAAACTTTACCTACCAAAAAACCTTAGCTAAATAGGATTAAGTCATCTTTTTGGAGATAATTTAGATTGTATAGCGAAGAGAGTGATTTAGACACTCAATTGACTATTCGCTCCACAATATTCATATTAAGTTTTTACATACTGCTTGTCCTTCCAGCAAAAAATATTTTTTTTCAAACAACCCCCTGGATTTATGAATATACCGATATTATCTATTTTTTAGTGATTATTTTGCTCGTTTTATACTTACATAACGCTAAGATATTCGGTTTTTCTGTAAAAAATTTAAAAAAAAATTTAATTTTAGGCAGCCTATCCGGAGGAGTGGTAATAATTAGCCTGTTTTTACTAGAATTGGGAATAAATTTAACCGGTATGAGCAACCTCGATTTATTGCAAACCCAAACGAACACAGATATTTCATTGGAAAAAAGTTCCATTATTATTTACGCAAGTATTATTTTAATGGTCCCATTGATAGAACAAGTTTTTTTTACAGGAATTATATTCCAGTCTTTGCTAAAAAAAATCAATCCAGTCCTTGCAATATATGCATCAGGGGTTATTTATTCTTTGGCAGGATTCAAACTAAGTTTAGGAGCTTTTGTTATAGGCGTCACTACTGCAATACTTTTCAAAGTTACTAAAA
>JAPYPM010000348.1 GCA_029937635.1 Nitrospinaceae bacterium | reverse complement strand
CCTCTTTGGTTGTTGGTTTTAAGATTTCTTCTTTACTTGGGATTGCTGACATGGAGACGCCTTCAAATGGGCCGAGCTTGGAAGAATCTTTAGATAGAGACGATTGAGGCAGTATTTTCGTTGGAACATGCCTAGCTGGTGTCGTTATTGTATCGGTTGGTACCGATTGATAAAAAATAACCCCCCCTGCAATAAATAAAACGACAACTAAGGATAATATTATTAGAAACGTACGGCGTTCAGTCTGTATTGTTTTTACATCGACCGTCTCCTCTTTAAGGAGCATTTCCTTTAGATCGAACTTCTGGTCGAGGATATTTTTTTCTTCTTCAAGTTTTTTTAAAGTTTTTAGGATGGTGCTCATGAATTAGTTAGTTTGGGCGTTTGATAAATATTTAACAAGCCATACAACATAATTTTACTTTCCGTACCAAATCGCCCATCGTCTTTAATAAGACGCTTGCGTTGAAACTTGGCTACAGATAGCTGTGTTTTTGGTCCATAAAAATGAGACTCTCTCCCTTTAAAAAAACCAAGTAGGCGAAGGTTTTTCTGTAACCAAATTGCTTGTTTACCTTTAAAACCAACTTCAAGCCGTTCTGGTAGGTTTTCAAAATTTTTCCACAAAATAATAGATTTACGAGTCCATAAACGCTCGATTGTTGCAAGGGGCATTTCAATACGATCGACAGAACCAAATACTCCACGCTCACCATTTATTGATAACAGCGAGAGATATTTTGTCCCTTGAGCGTTAGGAAGAGATATTTCTAGAATTACTGGGTAGTTGAAAACAGAAAGCTTGTCAAAATCAGCATTCAGGTCATATGCCAAAAGATTTTGTTCCTCGGCGAGAGATCTAAGAAGGTCTTGGCCTTTATTCTGATAAGAGGCTAGCTCGATATTCCATTTTTTTAGAATCCAGTTTGTTGCTTCGAGTCGACTTTCTTCAAGAGACAAGCTAGCGAGGTAGGTTATAAGTTTGTCCTGTTGAGAAATATTTAACGGTTTGTTGCTAGGAACTCGACGTATTTTTGGCAGTTCAATTAAGTTTGATTTGTTTGAAACCCTAGTCTTATCATTAGAGATTATAGATTCTTGGGTTGTTTTAGAATTTATTATTTCGGCTTGAGGTAAATCGATAACCGGGTGCCGAGGTTTTAATGAATTGTGACTATCAGGGACAATTGGATTTTCTTTAATTAGTATATTGATATCTTTTTGATTGTCAGTTTCTGTGTTGAAATCTGGGAGCATATAATAATTAATACCAAAAAAAAGAATGCATAGAGCTAGGATTCCAGGAATAACATTTTTGTATAGTGAGTCTATCCAAGTTGGAATTGGGTTAAGTCCTCCGATGTCCTTAATTGCTGGGCGAACAATTTTTTTGGTAATTTTTTTAGTGCTCATCGTGTATGCAATCAGTAAAGAACGATCGGCTAGGACATTGATCATACGTGGGATACCGTGAGAGTATTTATAAATTAACTCCGCTGCGGAGCGCGTGAATTGTACTCGACCTTTACCTAATGCTATGTTGATTCGATGCTGGATGTATCCGCGAGTTTCCTCGAGATTAAGTGGTAAAAGCTCCCAGCTTATAGTGATGCGTTGACGAAGCTGGCGTAATTCATTTTTTGTTAGCAACTCATCGAGTTCTGGTTGGCCAATCAAAACGATTTGTATTAATTTTTCCGTTTCTGTTTCTAGGTTTGATAGTAAGCGTAATTGATCTAATACTTTAACTTCCAAGGCTTGAGCTTCATCAATTATAACAACCACTCGGTGGCCCTTAGCTCTTTCCTTTAGAAGAAATATATTGAGTGTGTCCACAAGTTTTTTCTTACTATCCGTTTCACAAGGTAGGCCTAGTTCGGAGTTTATAGTTTGTAAGAGCTCGAGTTCATTTATTGCTGGATTAAATACATAGGCAATGCTGAAATCAGTACGCAGTTCTCTTAAGAAACTTCTGCAAATAGTTGTTTTGCCTGTCCCTACTTCACCTATGATTTTAAGAAAACCATTATTTTCTTGCAGGCCATACACTAGATGAGCAAGGACCTCTTTATGCTTCGGACTCAGGTATAGATATTTAGGATCTGGAGTTAGGTCAAAAGGTTTTTCTGAAAACCCATAATAGTCTCGATAGACATTTTGTCGCGTAGACCCATTGCCATTCGATTCCCTACTCTTGCGAAGAGATAATTGCATTTGACGCCCAGCTGCCTGGGCTGAATTTGGTGTGGGTTTTTCCTTTAGATTGTCAATAGATTGGTTATGAGCAGAGCGTTTTTTTTCATTAGATAGAGTATTATAAGCTTCTTGAGCTAATGCGATACGTTCTCCTAGAGAAGGTTGTCCGGTATGAGAAAAGTCTTCAGATGAAGAATCAAAATTTTTGATCATTCGACCGTAAGCGTCGTTAATTTCTTTTTGAGTCGCGTCGCGGCTAACACCGAGAACCTTGTATGGGTTTTGTTGATTGATATCAGTAGTCATAAACCAGAGTAGTAGTAGATTGTTTCAGCAAAAGGTGGGGTAAGAAATTAGTCAACTAATCAATTGTAAGGGGTTTTAGGATTTTTACCCCGCTAATACGTTAATATA
>JAPYPM010000347.1 GCA_029937635.1 Nitrospinaceae bacterium | reverse complement strand
AGTATGTCTAATTTAAAAAAACTTAATCTTTATGGAAATCTTGTGGAAGATGAGGGTGCTATTGCTATTGCAGAGTCTAAAACCCTGTCAAAGCTAAGGTATTTGTTTCTCACATCTAATCGAGTCCGTAAACAAGGTATAGATGCACTAAAGGAAGCAAAATGTGGTACTCGTTTGTGCCATTTACATTTAGATAATTTAGAGGACTTTATTTATCAAGATGATGACGAGGAAGATGATGATCAGATAAGTAGTTGGGATGACCTCGAGCAACAAGCTATTGAAAATGTTAATGATGATGAGGATTAATTTTTTCTTCCATAAAAATATAACTATAGTTTTTATTGGTTTCTTGTTTGTGTTATTACCTGTTTTCTCATTTAGCGTTGAGCTTAAAAGTCCGATTGATTATGATTTATTGTTCAAGGAAAGTCTAAAGCGTAACGGGAAAATATTAAATCTTTCCGGAAAAAAAATCGGAGATCAAGGGGTTAAACACCTCGTTTCCCGTAGCTACTTAGCAGGAGTTGAAAAGATAGATTTACGATACAACGAGATCACTTCTGTAGGCGCGGAGTTGCTCTCAGTGATAACGCCGTTATCCCAGCTTAAGAGTTTGATACTACGTCACAATATTTTAGGTGATGCTGGGACCATGGCTCTGGCTAAATCCGTTAGTTTCCCAAGCTTAGAAGAAATGCAATTAGGATGGACAGAAACTCGTGATGCAGGGGCACTAGCTTTTGTAAGTAGCGGTGGATTTAAAAAGTTAAAAAAGCTCGATTTGAGAGGAAATTTTCTTACTAATAAAACTAAGGAAGAGCTTAGAAAATCTTTAGGCCATTTAAAAATTTTAAAACTATTTTAAGCTCGGCTCAAGAATACCCTGTCGTAACTTGAAAGTTTTATTTTGGCGGTTATATTTTGTCTATACCAGTTTCCTCATCAAAAAAATAGGTATCCCCTTCGGAGCCACGAAATGATATCTCTTTAACTTCCCAGAGATGTTTTTTCTTCACGTCAGCTTCAGCGGCGTGATAGCGGCCACTTTCCTCTCGCTGGAGCAGAAGAAACTTATTTTTATCGTTGGCAATAATTTGCCATAAGAAGAAGTCACTTTGTAGTGTCTTTTTTTCGTAGTCAATTTTAATGATGTTCATTAGAAACGTTTCCTTGCCTCCTGTTTGTAATTAGTAATGAATATTAGCTGCTAGCTCACGAGCCTTTTCAAGTGTTGTCTTCTTGTTTGCGACGGACACGTTTTCCATGAGTATTTTAGCGAACGTAAAGGTTGGGTCGGGGGTTTCCAGAGCGGCACTTTGATTTCTAGCCACAAATTTTTTGATTTGGGTTTCCTTTAGTTTTATTGTTGGTAAAGTATGTTTTTGAAATAAATTAATATTAGGTCGCTCTGATACTTTAATCCTATTTCCCGGAATATGATCTTGAGAAATGAAAATTTCTGGAACGATTCCTTGTGATGTAATATCCGTTCCTGAAGGAGTGAAGTATTTTGATGTTGTCAACCGTAAACCAGAGCCATCGCTAGTGCGAAAAATGGTTTGTACAGTACCCTTCCCATACGAATTTTCACCTATAATCAATGCTTTACCTGAATCTCTCAAAGCACCTGCAACAATTTCGGCAGCACTTGCACTATGTTGATTTATTAAGATGACCACTGGTGTCGAATGAAGACTATTTTGGTACTTTGCTCTATATTTATGTCGATTAGTCGGTTCTCGTCCTTGGGTATAAACAACAAGGCGGTTGTGATATAGGAAATGACTGGCTATTTTTACGGATTGATCCAGTAAACCCCCAGGATTATTCCTCAGGTCTAGAATAAAACCTTTCACCTTATCCTGTTTTGCTATTATTAGTGCTTTTTTAAGCTGATCGTTGGTTTTCTTGGAGAAACTGGTAATTTTGATAGACCCGATGTTGTTTTTTAATGTTTGATACTCTACTGTTTCGATCGAAATTATTTCTCTATTTAGAGTATAGGAGTACTCCTTTTTTTCAGAAGGTCTAGATAATGTTATGGTGACTTTGGTTCCTGGCTTACCTCTGAGCTTATCAGCTAGCTCTGATACCTGACTTTTTTTAATAGCTATTCCGTTTATTTTTTCAAAAATATCGTCGGGTTTTATTCCTGCGCGTTGGGCCGGAGAATTCTTGATGGTTTTTACAACATGTAGGCGCTTATCTTTCATCGTGATAACCATGCCTAGTCCGCCATATATTCCTTCTGTGTCGCTCATTGATTTTTTAAAACTTTCAGCGTCCATATACTTGGAATATGGATCTAAAGAGTCCACGAGACCAGTTACGGCTGCTATTTCAAGTTTTTTCTTACTCATTTTTTTTTCTGATTCGTCTAGTAGGAAATAATATACTTTCTTGAAATTTTCTAGGGAGTTTTCTCGGTTGTAACTAAATGTGTAACGGATATTTTTGTCAAGAATAGTAATGGATTGCCCCGTCGATTCATTTTTGAGGGAGATGTTTTTATCGGCAATATGCATAATCATATTATCAATAGAAGACATAAACATTTTTTTATAATCAGGGGCGTAAACGTATTTATCTCCCACCAGATCTACAACC
>JAPYPM010000346.1 GCA_029937635.1 Nitrospinaceae bacterium | reverse complement strand
TCATTGAAAGAGGAGGAGATGAAATTAAAGTCAAAATATGATCAGGTTATTTTATTTAACATCGTTGTAAATAACCAGGACTTCGCTTCTAAAGGTAGAAACAAATACATACTAAAGATTAAACGTTGGCTCCAAAAAAAAGGGTGGAATGAGGACAAACGTCATCTTTTGCAGCGATATGCTGATATTGCAGGCGTCAAGCTTGGAAACAAAAAAGCAAAATTCTATTATGATCAAAATGATGAAAGCATAGCTAATGAGTTTTTAAATGAAAATGGGATTTCAGAGAATGATTTTGTTGTTATGGTTTCCCATACAACTTCTGGTGCCAGGTTTTTAAGAAATTGGCCTATCGAAAGATTTGAACAGTTAGTTTCCCGTATTATAAAAGATTTTTGCTGTAAAGTGATTGTTACAGGAACCAAAGACGATTCAATGCTTAATGTCGATTCGGTAGTGCACGCTTTGGGATTTCCCCTAAGGCCAACAGCATGTCTTATCAAAAGGTCCAACCTGTTTATTGGTATGGATTCAGGGTTGACTCATATAGCTGGGTGTTTTAAGTGTGAGATAGTATCTATTCATAGTGGGTATCCAATTTATGAAACCGGATGTTTATCAGATTCAGTTACATTTGTTTACAAAGGACCTTTTAAAAAACCTGAAACAATCTCTGTTGATGAAGTATATAAAACCGTTTCTGATAGAATATCAAAAACTTTAGAAGGTGAATCAAAATAGAAAAACTCACTATTTAGGACTGATAGGTCTTAAAAATTTTTAAGGCGGAATCCGAGCTTTTATAATTATGAAACAAGCTTATAAATGCTTTGTTTGATTTTGGTTCAGTTGCCTTCCGTGGTTATAGAAATATATTATTTTTTCTGCTCAGTGAAACGCATCCTTATAAAAATAAAATTATTTTTTAATAAAAGTATCTATTAAAGAAATAATGTTGAAATAAAAATATATGACATCTCTTGGTTAAACATAAACTGAATAGGAAAAAATTTTTCTTACGCTAAAGAAATAAGCAAAAAATATGGAATATGCATAATTAAAGTGACTTATTGCTCTCGAGAATTTATGAAACTATGTTTGTAATTGGAAGTCACTTCACAAGTAGGATAAGCGCTACTCATGCTCCATAATCTTTGACAATTTCACGCCCAACTACCATACCATTGCGCAATCATCTCCTTTTGTGATTTTCGACCGATACTAATTCCAATTACTGTATCATATGGGTTTGATAGCGCTTCTATTTGCCTTGTTGGTTAACTACATACTATCGTTCTTAAACTTTGTATTGACCACAGAGTTTGAAGTATGAAAAAAATATAATAGTCTTATTTAAATTTTCTTGGAAGACATTTGGGTCATACTCTAAACTACCAAGGAGAATTATTTTAAATCATTTGGTTGATTTTTTGATATTTTGAGAGATTTGCTTTGAATGAAGCTAGATCAACATTAATATATGACGGTGATTGCAGTTTTTGCATTCGCTGCGTCGACGGATTAAAGAAAATAACAAATGGCAAGGTAAAGTTTTTGTCATTTCAGTCATCTCGAGAACGGTTCCCAGAAATTTTAATTGGCGATTGCGAACGATCGATTCATTGGGTTGATCTAAATGGGAATGTATTTGTAGGTGCAGAGGCAATTTTTAGAACCCTAGCCTGTGAGTCTGACAAGGCATGGATGCTACGGATATATAA
The DNA here is from genome assembly GCA_029937635.1 of Nitrospinaceae bacterium. GTDB lineage: Bacteria > Nitrospinota > Nitrospinia > Nitrospinales > VA-1 > Nitromaritima. The sequence continues at coordinate 891 of JAPYPM010000346.1, read as the reverse complement.
AAATATTCCTGGATTTATTTTTGTTGCCGAGTTTATTTATCAAATCGTATCAAAAAATAGAAAGATCCTAGGGTCTATTTATTAAATATTTTTTTAAAAGAAACATCATTTAGGAACTTCAATCTGATAACTAGGTCATTTTTGTTAATGCAACCTATTATTAGAAGGTAGTGGTTTGGAACTAGAAGATGAATTAGGTGATATTCTAAGCTAAGGCTCGAAATGGAAAAAAATGGAGCCAGACTGACATTGAAGAGTCATCAGAAATGACTTTGGACGATGTTGTTCGTATTAAAAACTACGAGTGGACTCCGAATGAAAAAATCATTTTTAAAATAGCTAATTCTCTCAGTTTGCACGGACATTCTCTGGTCGCGATTGCTACCGCTCAGTGGATTCCAGATAACGAAACCTCTGATTCAAATAGCTTTGATATTATTTGTCTTAATGTATTTATGGGTCACTATCCTGTGAAATGCTATTTGTTGATTTGTCGAGAAACACGCGCAACAGTCATCATAGATACTGGGGCTAATCCGGAAGCAATAATAAAAAAAACTAGTGAGCTAGGTGGTAAGCCAGAGATGATTTTACTGACTCACAAGCATCCAGATCATGCTGAAGGATTGAGTGTGTTGGATAGAGCATATAAATGTTACACATGAGTTGATGAAAAAGAACCGTGTCCCTCTGCGAGTCGTGATTTGCGTTTTATAGAAAGAGAGGGGATCTAATTATTTTAGGTAAAATAAAAATCGAAACGGTTTCAACACGTGGTCACACAGCAGGAGGAATCTCTTTCAAAGTAGCTTAATCAGTTTTTTCAGGCGATGCTATTTTTGCTGGTTAAATGGGGTGGATTAATTCTTCCTGGAAAGATTTGTTTAATGC
>JAPYPM010000024.1 GCA_029937635.1 Nitrospinaceae bacterium | reverse complement strand
GTTGAAACTTAAAATTGTTAGAAAAATAGCGAGCGATGGAAATAGAATAAGGTGAGGATAAAACTTTATAGACTTCCAGCCTTCATTAGCCAAAGTTCCCCAACTACTAAATGGAGGAGCAATTCCTAACCCAATAAAACTTAAGGTTGATTCCGATAAAATAGCCGCCGGGATTCTGAAGGTCAGAGTAACGATCATCAAACCAGAAATATTAGGCAGTATCTCCTGCATTAATATTCTTGAGTTACTTGCACCTAATGCGCGAGCAGCTTCTATAAATTGTTTTTCTTTGATTCGCAATACTTCTCCTCTGACCAAACGCGCAACTGTCACCCAACTTACAAGTGTAAGAGCAATAAACATTCCAGCAACACCTCTACCCATCATTACTGTTATAAGTATTATCATCAACATGTCGGGGAGAGCAAATATAACATCCACAACTCGCATCATAAAACTATCTATTCGGCCTCCAACGTAACCCGAAATGGAACCGTAAATTACTCCTATTAAAAGCGCCAGCAGTGTAGTCAAAACGCCTACAAACAAAGAAACACGCGCCCCATATATAAGACGCGAAAATAAATCACGCCCTAATCGATCAGTCCCCATTAAATGACTAAAACTCGGTGTTGCTAATGTATTAAGTGTATTCTGAGTTTCATAGGAGTATGGGGTAATCCAAGGGGCAAATAGCGCCGAAAAAAAAACCACCCCTAAAAAACCAAAACTTAATTTTGAAAAAAAACTCACATTCTTACCCTTGGATCAAGCCACATATAAATAATGTCTACCAAAATATTTGCAAGAACGATCAATACGGCATAAACCAACGTCACTCCCATAATGAGTGGGTAGTCTCGATTGGTCACAGCAGTGATAAAAAAGCTCCCCATACCAGGAATCGAAAATATAAATTCAATCACAAACGAACCCGTCACTAATCCAGCGGTTAAAGGGCCTAGTACTGAAATAATAGGAAAAATAGAATTTTTTAAGGTGTGTTTGAAAAGAATAACGAATTCTGTAAGCCCTTTCGCACGGGCTGTTCTTATATAATCTGAGGCTAATACTTCCAGTACTGCAGAGCGGGTTAACCGAGCAATAAATCCACTAAAAGGTGCGCCTAAAGCTATTGCTGGTAAAATCATATAACGTGGCCCTTCCCACAGAGCCGGTGGCAACCATTGTAATTTATGAGACATCAACCAGACTAGTAACGTTCCTAAAACAAAACTTGGAATAGAGATCCCCAATGTTGCATAAAACATACAAACTCTATCAACCAAAGAGTTCTGGCGATACGCCGACCACACACCCATAGGAATACCGATTCCCACAACAACAAGCATAGCCAACAGCCCTAAAGTTAATGATACTGGAAATGTGTCCAATATGATGTCAGCAACATCTCGACCAATATATTTATAGGAAGGCCCCATATCGCCCTGAACTAATTGTTTTAAATAAAGCAGATATTGAGTGATAGCAGGCTGATCAAGATGATACTTAGCATGAATATTGGATAAGATTTCTGGGGGAAGTCTCTTTTCTTGATCAAATGGTCCGCCCGGGACCACTCGCATGATCAAAAAAGTAATCGTAGACACCGCAAACAAAACCGGAATACCATGCAATAGTCGTTTGAAAAAATATTTAAGCATATATCTTTTTATATAAATAAAAATCAAACTTCCTAAGGCTTAACAAACTCTAATAAAACTGACTATCGATATAACTCTTAACATCACTGTTTCATAAGCTTGATGATATTACCTGCCGCGTAAGTTCGCACTACTTCTTGAGAGTCTTCCAGTTTGCTCAACAATAAAGGAAATGCTCTAGGCCCACCCATCATACCAACAGCTCTTGTAGCTGAAGTTCGAACTCTGATATTCTTATCCATCAGTGCCATTAAAAGTAACTGCTCTCGGTTTTGGATCTCCAGCTCCCCCAGCATTCTCGCCGTAGAACTACGTATTCCGTAATCAGCATCTTTAATCATAACTGAAAATATTTCATGACAGTAATCGCTTTTTTTTCGAACTAAAGCCACCGCTGCTGATAAACGTACCATTGCATTTTCGTCAGAACAAAGTGAACGAAGTGCATCAAGCCCGGAATCTCCTTTTAATTCACCAAGAGTAAGCGCTGACTGGTATCTCAGCGAAGGATTGACGTGTTTCATTAAGTTTAGTAACCGAGGCAGCATGTCCTGGTCTGCTTTTTTTCCAATTGCTTTTAAGCTGTAAAATATAATCTCATCCTCGTTTCCACTTAGGAGGTCCTCTAAATAGGGAGTTAGCTTTTTATCATTTAACTTTCCAAGGTAACCTATAGCCTGATAACGGTCTATGGAGCTCCCTCCCTTGAGTCCGTCTAAAAGAATATCCAATTGGCTTTCATCTCCCAATTTGAATAGTGCTCCTGCAGCAGCGTAACGCACTGTCCGATCTGGTGATTTCAGATGCGATTGAATAATACTCCCTGATGTTCCATCGCCTAGTTCTCCTAACATTTCAATCGCGGCACCACGAACCCACACATTAAGATCTTTGCTCATATCAATAGACAAAGTTCGGGCTTCATTCAATGAAATTTTCTTTATTCCTTGCAAAGCAAATAATCGCGTTGTGTGATATGAGTCCTTCGCTGCTTTTTTTAGTAAAGGAATAAGCCCAGAATATTCTGATTCCCCTGCAGCGCGCGCAGCAGCACTTCGAATAAAAGCATTTTCACTTTTCAAAGATTTTTCTAGAATTTTTATAGAAAATTCAAGAATGCGATCCATTGCCTCCTGAGGTTTTTCATTTGCCTGCAGTATTTTTCCAGAAAAAGAAAAAAATGCGGGTATAATCAGTAATAATAAAACTGACTTCTTTGATACAAGCATATCCTTATGAATTCCTAACTGTATTTATTAACGAGTTCGCGGTAAAAAAACTCGTCTTCCTTTTTGCCACGTTTTTCAAATCCCTGTATTAGAATAGAGCACTTTTCTAAAAACATGGAACGGGTTAGTTTCCATTTCTCTTTATCTAATGAGTTCTGATCCAAGAGTTTTTTTAAAGCGGCGACTCGGAATCGATCCATCCCCCAATACTTTCTAGATAACTGGTCTGAATGACCACCATACTTTATAATAAGTGGCTCTTCTATGAAGTGAAACGCATATTTTGCTGCGATTCTCAACCATAAATCATAATCCTCACAAGCAGGAAGCGACTCATCAAAATTTCCAATTTCATCAAATAACTTAGCACGTATCATAACTGAAGAAGGGCTCACTATACAAAGACCCAAACAATGTCGAAATATGTCTCCAGAATACTTACGGTGCCTGTTCATGGGGTTTACTCGAACTCCATTGCGAATCCATATTTCATCGGTATAGCAAACCTGGCTATCCTTGTTATTTTCCAACCAAAGGACTTGAATTTGTATTTTTTCCTCATTCCACAAGTCATCAGAATCGAGAAAGCAAATTAATTCTCCCTTGGCAACAGAGAGACCTACATTTCGAGCTTTAGAAACTCCCGAGTTTTTTTTCATAGATATATATTGAGCTTTAGAAAACGATTTCATCAGCTTAGATGTCTTATCAGTAGATCCATCGTCCACAACTATTAGTTCAAAATCTTGGTAGGTTTGGCTGACTATCGAATTTAAGGATCTTTCTAATCGATCAGCACGGTTATACGTGGGCACAATAACTGAAACTTTGGGTGAGTCAATCACACAACTAGGATTAGGTAAAGTAATATTTTTTACACTTGCTTTCACCTAAGCCACCTCCTTCCTCAAAACTTAAAACCCTTTCACTCTGGATTAACTAAGAATTAATAACTTGTTAATAATAACTTAATGTTTATAAGCTAACCTTAAAATACTTTTTAAATAAATTTAGGATTTTGAGAATTTTCAATCTTTAGATTCTTAACGTACTAGCCGAATAACCATTATTTAAAATATAAGAAGGTAAATAAAGGCTTGATACTTCAGTTACATAGATTATTCTAACGAGAGTGTAAGCTTTAATCTTTAAACTATTGGCTTGACAAAATCAGGAAATTCCAATAGAAATGTACCCTTTCTCTACTGGAAAAGTCAGAAAAAACAGTCAGCTATGAGAAGTTTGACTGGTATTTCCTTAGATTATTCAGCCATTCTTGGATGTAAATTTTCTTATGGATTTTAACGACGTTACACGCATTTTCAAAGAAGATCTTTCGCGATTAGAGAGTTCGATTCAGAAAAACTACCAGTCAGACGTTCCATTAATACCTGGGATAGGAAACTATTTACTCAAAAATGGTGGAAAACGGATACGACCTCTCCTACTTATGGTTGGGACCAAGCTAATTGGTCATGAAGTAGATGAAAGAGTCATACGACATGGTTGTGTAATTGAGTATATCCACTCGGCGACATTACTCCATGATGACGTGGTTGATCAGACCACAGTCAGGCGAGGTCGCGAAACAGTTAATGCAAAGTGGGGAAGCGACGCCAGTATCCTTGTAGGTGATTTCCTGATTTCTCGATCCATTCTCATGTTAGCTGCAGATTGCGACTCACGAGTAATTAATTCGGTTTCACAGGCTACAAAGCATCTAGTAGAAGGGGGTATTATGGAATACAGCCAAGCCCGGAAGTTATCTGTCACTGAATCACATTGCCTTGAAGTCATTCTTCGTAAAACAGCATCCATGATGTCTCTCGGTTGTGAGCTAGCAGCATTACTTTCTGAAGCAAGCCCAGAGCAGGAAAAGGCTTTGATTGACTTCGGCACACAATTTGGTATGGCATTTCAGCTCATGGACGATGCAATGGATTATGGCAGTGATGAAGACAGTTTAGGCAAACCACTAGGAAATGATTTTCAAGAAGGGCACGTAACCTTACCTCTACTTCACCTGTATCAAAATTCAAAAAATTCTATTAAGAAAAGAATCGAGGGATTCGTTAAAAATGAAAACCTCACACCGGAAGACTTTGATACTGTCCTGGAGCTAATGCGCGAAACAAAATCTATAGAATACACTCTAGATCTAGCGCGCAACTATATTGAACAAGCAAAATCATCCATTAGAACCGTTACTTTCCCTCAACCTGAATACATCCAATCTCTTGACGCAATAGCAGACTATATCTACGAACGCCATGCGGCAATCCAATCCTGATCAAATATATAGATTGAAGGCATAAAAGTACTGAGGGAGTAATAAATAAAAACCCCCCTCCCAAGGCTGGGAAGGGGTTAGAACTATTTCAAATGATAATCAACCGACGTAGGAGCACTTACTTGCTGGAGTACGTGTATCCATATTTTTGCCACGAAAGGTATGATCATCTATTTCGGCAGCACAACCAATCATCCGACCAAACAAAAAAGTTGCAAAACTTGATGTTTCTATATCCGCTTCGGCTAGATTCCCTGCCTTATACTCACCCCAAACCATTTTGAGTAAAATGACAGCAATAACTGCATCGATGTTTACGCAGTAGACGTTTTTACTGACCTTAGCTTTAAACATCGAGTTTACAATCGAGTGGTAATAATCTAAAAAAACATTACTAATACCTTTTTCCTTAAAAAGCTTACGAACAAATTCTTCCCGGGGGTCAAAATTAATATCTTTTCCCTTAAAGATAGGATGATTAATGCATGGAACCTTAGCATACTCTAAATTACCAATAGTCTTTTGTTCAGCTTTATAAGCCTTATATTTATTGGAATACTCTAAAGCCATTGCATCAAGATCGAGCCCATGATTTTTATCATCAGCTGCTTTGAGACTTGTATCCTTGAATTGTTCGATAAGAAATGCTGCTGCTTCATAACCATTACCACCATGCGCAAATCCCGTGTGCGTGAGGAATCCAATAAATGCCTTATTTACTTGTACACGATCTGGCATTTCTGGTCCATCTGCACTCACAGCTCCCTTTGAACCCTGAGCGGAAATTGTCCCCGGTCCATTCGTGATAATCAGTCCAAGAAGAACTTGAAACTCAAATAATTCATCATCACTGGGTTCGCGTCCCATTAGAGATAGAAATGCCGTTCGAGTAAAGGAGAACTCTTTGAGAAGCTTCTCTACCTTAACGCCACAAAAGCTATCATCACTGTGCTTATCAGCAGAAGCAACAACACCCACGATAGTGCTATAGATGCGTGAATACCAGGGAAGCCGGGTGATGGTACCCTTAGTAATCTTCTTAGATTTCAGTCCACTCCAACCAAGTGTTATCCAGATGGCAGCAATCATCGCGTCCATAGAAGGTTTACCACCCTCCTGCTTAGCAAAATCAAACAAAAATTTGATAAAAGTAGATTGTGTGTCCTGACCAAGACAATCAGCAATCTTGTCAGCGCAAAAGTCATCGCCATTAGCGATTAAAGCATCCTTGAGCTGTTTGGCAGATTGCAACTCATCCTTGTAGTCATAACTACCCAGCGGGTTACTGAACTTGGCAAACTGAAAGAGGCTCAATAATGCTTTTGCTGCGTCCATAGCTGGCTCAACCATCTTTTTCCCAACGATGGCAACTGCTCCAGAAACAACCGTATTAGGGGAGTTTCCATTTTCACGTGAAGCTTCTGCTGCTGCCAAAGTAGCTTGACCAAACTGATTAACGTGGGCATTGAGCGCAATATTTGCAATTTTTTCACCATACTCATTTGGATACTCACGACAAAGAGCAAAGACTAGATTAGCTTCAAAAGTTTTTGTAGAGGCATCAAGAATGGAAACTTGATGAATTTTAGAAACTTGGCTCTTCGGATCCATCATTGAAGCGCCACTTGTATCCTTAAGAGTCTCCCTTCGGTACTGAGCACCCACCTGTTTATCAAGTGCCTCGATCTGGTCATTATATGGGGCTATCGCCTCAACCACAGGTGTATCCAATTCTTTAGGTAGGTTCAAACCTTGGTTGTTACCAAACCAACTCTTTAGAGCAAGGCTCCCTTTAGATTCAAAATCGGGCTTTTTGCCATTTAATTTCATAACCTCTGTTAATGCCTCAGGAATGTAGGCTATGTTGGTAACTAGAGCACCCTTTTTAGAAGCAATTGGATTCTCTGGAGTAAAGATACCATCCACACCAAAGTACTCCATAAACCACTTTTCTTTTGCAAGAGCATCATCACCCGAACCTGCAAGCGAACCCGCGTGGCCACATGCTTTACTAAGCTTCGCTTTCCAACGACCAACCACACAGGCTACTATTGGCTTATCTGTTTTAATGTCTTTTTCGTAATACCCTCCCGGCTCGCTATACATTACAGCAGCCTGAGAGCGATCGTCCTTGTCCAGCGCATAAAGGAACTCTTTAGGCCCATACTGAATGTAGACATCCTTACCACTAGAAACAGAAGTCGTGGTGCCCCAGCCTGCTGTTGCAAGATAAACCGCAATGGTCGTGGTAAAGTTTCCAGAATTAGAGAACAGAGCTATCGAACCTTTTATTAATGATTCTTCAGGCGCATTACCACCCAAGGCCCCACCAAGACGAACATGGTTCCATGAATCAGCAAGGCCTAGACAATTTCCACCAAAAAGATCAACTCCATTCATCTGGCAAATCGCCCGCATGATCCGCGAATCTTTAACTGAAACTTTTTCAGTAAGGATAATAGCTTTTTCAAGGCCAGGATTATCCCTTACTGCTTCAGCAATACCATCTTTAACCCCTGAAGGGGGGAGGTACACTACCACGGTATTAAATTTGTGACCCGCGGCCATACCTTCTTTGATTGAGTTATAAACTGGAATTTTGCCATTTTTGGTAGTCAGTGATTTCCCAGACTTACCTGGACCTGTGCCAAACACAATATTTCCACCCGAATAATCATTACTAACCGGGGTAACACCTGAACTTTCTTTTCCTAAAATATTTAAAACAACTACCCTGTCATCCTTGGTAGCAAGTTCTTCAAGTGAATTAATACCTACGTAGTAGGGAAAATCTCCCACACCTTGCTTATGCACCATTAAAAACCTCCTATTTCCACTTCTTCTGAAAGATATTAACTGAATTATTTAATATTCATTTTTGCTGCGATTTCCTCTTTGCCACCATTCATCATCCATTTGTTAATCCCCATGGCATAATTGATCACTTCAGACATAGCGCTATCGTGACCAAAAAACCGATAAGGAACTCCCAATGCTTCTAAAATATCACGTAGATAGCCCATGCCCCTTATCACGTTGGGACCACCGCGGCCAACCACTACAAACAATGGTTTAGGGCCATTAGCTTGGAAATATCCTCTAAGACCATCGCCTATAGCTCTTAATGTTTCATAAATATCTGTGTTATTTGCTTTACCACCAATTATGAATAAAACGTTTGATTGTTCCAGCCAATGCTTGAAAGTAATGTTTGAAATTTCATGCATCTTTTCGTAGGGAGGATTCCCACCAAAATCAGAGGAGATTGTTGCCGCCTCACCAAGTAACTCCGTAACCATGGCATTTGCTCCACCACCAAAAGTAGGTGCCGTGATAGTTCCCCTATCGTTGATTACATATACATCACTCTGCCCTTGATAAGTTCTCAGTTGGTTGATCTCTTGCTCAAATTCCGAGTTATCCTCTGCAAAAATATGTAAAGGAAGCTCCAATCGTTTCCATGCTGGATCATCTTGATCAAAAGCACATTTAAAATCGCACGCCAAAGGAGCATAGCGCCCACCTTTTCCTGGCATCATCCTGATGGGATTCAATTCAAGCATCGTCATTCCATAGTTGTTATACAAATCCCATAATTTCGGGAGGTTCTGTACTAATGGACTTATGATTGCTGTTGGAGCGCCCAACCCAACAAGAGCGTTAGATACATGAAATGCTTTGAGTCCGGTCAGCGCTTCAAATGGGACAACTGCAATTTTATCTTCCGGGAGATCTTCAATGTCCACACCACCATGATGAGTTAAAGTCATTGCTGGGGAGCGATGGATCGTGCTGTCTGAAATTGAAAAATAAACTTCATGGTCTGCGGGAACGGCTGCTTCATAGGTAACACCATCCGACTTTGCAGAAATATTTCCTATTTTGTGCTTGGCAAAATAGAGACGTTCCTTTTCACTCAGAGCATCAGTAAAATTTTTCGCCCGTCCAATAAGTCCTGATTTTCCTTTTTTACCAACACCTCCCTTAAACACAGGCTTAATGAAGATCTCGTTGTGTCTTTTAATCATATCTTTAATGTCATCGACACTCAGTTCTGGGCCTCGAACTTCAGAGTGAGGATACTCAACTAGATCCAGCAACTTCCTGCCCCAAAGCATGCCGGTGATTTGCATTTTTAATCTCCTACTTTGCGAATATTAATTGTTAATTACCAATAGCAAGAAAGGTCTCATACCGATATAACCTAGATTTATTCTTAAAGTAGTTTAACTATTAAGTAGTTAACTTAAAAAATCAATCTAACAATATGTAACCCTACAATCTATATGATTGAGAGGATGTATTTTAAATAAATTCTTATTTTTGTCAATATCAATGAGAGTTAGTCTGAGCTAGTTGAAGAAGAGAGGAGGGTTGGTTTTACTAAGCGAGGAAACTAGTGTAATTGACCTTTTGAGCCACGAACTAGAATTGAGGGATCTATATGATAGATATCACTACATCCAGTGAGGATCATTGCTTTTTTTAATTCACTTCGTTTTTGATCTAGATAAAACTCTACCCCTTCCTGAGCAGCTCCAAATGCAGCTATACAAATAGGTCTTCCTATCATCACTGCGTCAGCACCAAGTGCTAACATTTTGAGAATATCTATTCCCTCTCTAACACCACCATCTACAAGAATCTTTACGCGTCCCGCGACAGCATTTGCTATTTCAGGTAATACTTCTGCAGTTCCAGGCATTGTATCCATTACTCTGCCACCATGATTTGAAACAACTATCGCATCGGCCCCAGCTTCAATGGCCGCAAGGGCTGTCTTCGCATTCATGATACCTTTGAGAATAAAGGGAACTGAGAGGTGAGCTTTTAATTCAAGAAGTTCCTCAATGGACTTAGGACCGACAGCCTGGTTTTTCATTGACATCGTCTTAAATGATACCGCATCAATATCGATACCTACAGCAATAGCCCCAGCATCTTCAGCGGCCTTAAATCTTTTAATGATATCAATATTAAAAGCCCGAGGTTTGAAAATAGGAATGCCAAGACCTCCTAATTTCTTAATTACCTCAAGACCAATTAGGTATTTATTTGGACTAGCTCCATCACCGACCATACCAATAGTGCCCATACTAATACACCCATTGACTACGGCTGCTGCATATTCCTTTTCGTCCATTCCTCCAGCAAGGTTGGTTTCCATGCCGGTAATAGGGGCTGCTAGGATGGGCATCGACAGCTTTTGCCCAAATAGATTTATGGATAAATCAGGATCCTTAATATTATGGATAGTACGTATATTAATCTTATACCTTGCAAGAGCATGAAGGTTCTCGGTAAAAGAAGAACCTGATCCTATTCCACCAATTCCGGGTACTTTACCAGCGCACTCAATTCCGTCGCAAACAGTACAGGCTTTACAAGCAATATAAAATTTCTTTCGTGCGTTATTTCGTATAACGTCCCAAGTCAGTTCGCTTGGTTCACCTACTTTTATTTGAATAGCCTGGCGAGCTAAGTCATTAATTTCGATAGCCTTTTCTCGGGTTTTAGCAATTGTAATGACATACCCTGTCTTGCCCAAATTACTCCGAAGTTCTTCCGTAGAGTCCCCTGCTTCCTTCATTAAAATAATTTCTTTAACTCCCTTGATCTTTCGGGCATCATCCACACCACTAATCGATAAAATTTTTCCTGCCTTTGGAATAATTGCCCGTTCTACTGACACTAGCTCATGTTTTTGCTTAATATCAGTTGGTGTGTCACCGAGCGCCACCTCAATCGCAGCTTTCATTAAGTTGATACCTGTTGCCAAAGGATAAGTATAAGTTGACATCCACCCGCCACTCAATCTAGCAGCTATCTCAATAATTTTGGGTCCATCCGCAGTTAGCTTAATATCTCCTTTCGCAGCACCAATATCGATCCCCAAAGCTTTAATTGCTGAACAAAATAATTTAACAGCCTGATCCTGCTTTTCTTGTAGTTGATTTGAAGGAAGTGTATGACCTACTTCCACAAAATATGGTGTACGTTCAATAATTCGATCAGCAATACCAGTCACTTCAATGCGACCCCCAAAAACCAAAGCATCCATACTAAGTTCCGGTCCCTCCATGAACACTTCAACGATCAGCTTTCCACTAATCGAAGCTTCTTTGGCTTCGTGGAAAGCTGTGAGGGCTTCATGAGGTTCACTAATCATTTTAACTCCTCGTGCCCCCATATTGTCACAAGGCTTGATAACCAAGGGTAAGGGCATTTCTTCAATCGCAGTATTAAGATCGTCTATGGTCCAAACAGGTTTATAATTTGGAACGGCAATACCCATTTCATCTAACCGACGACGCATCTTAATTTTGTCTGTCGAGCGTTCAGCAACCTCGAAGGGAATCCCTGGTAAACTTAATGCATTAGCAACCGCAGCCACCGTTTGTGATGCATCTGTACCAACCGTCATCACCCCATCAAGTGGACATGACGAGTGAAATTGTTTCGCTGCATTAACAGTTAAGTTGATATTACGAGTACTAACTTCTATGGGGTAATCTGCTATCAGCATTCCTTCTGCGTCAACATTGTAATCAGTCACAACAACTTTAAGCCCCATTGACTTGGCAACCTTAATAGCAGGAACCTGAAATATTCCTCCTCCTATGATCAATAAATGTCTCTGTCGCTTTTTAACCATAAACATTCCTAACCTGCTTGTTTTCTAAAAAGAAACAACTAAAATTACTGCGAAGATAATCAGTGCCATTCCCTAATTTTACCTGAGAACTCTATTTCTTATCGACAAAACGCAAATTCCCATTAAACAATCGTTCTTGCAAGAGTTTAGTAAAGGCATTAAACCTCATAAATAAAATTATTCTGTCCTACGGTCCTAATCGTCAACTTACTTAATTTTTTATCCAAAAAAATCTCTTAACACTGAATATCTTTCGAGAACCAAATTTGTTTGATTTTACAATATTCTCTGGTGATAATCAGCCTTTCTGATCTATTTAAAATAAAACCTCACATCGGCAAACTAATGTCAAAAATCACCAAAGCAGATAAAAAATTTGCGCGCGATGGTCTGACGCTGGCTAAAATACTATATTTCTTACTTATGCCATTTCGTCCCAATCTTCTTAAAACCTATATGGCAGTTGATAGTTTCTTAGAAGTACCTATCGAACAACTAAAAATAGATGGGATAAAAGGCATCTTAATTGATGCCGATGGAACACTAGGCCCCCATCACGCCAGTGAGTTTTCCTATGAAGTTGTTGAACACATTAATAAAATGGTTAACCATGGGTTGAAGGTGGCAATTTATACCAACGCATCTGAGGATAGGTTTCACCAGTTCAATGGTATTAATGTGGTAACTAATGTCCCGCCAAAGCCAGACAAACGTGGCTTTGAAAAAGCTATGAAGGATTTTCTCGATTTAGATGACTCAAGTGTCGTTTGTATGATTGGGGATAATTTTCTTACGGATGGAGGAGCGCGTTTGGCAGGAATGCATTTCATTCATATTTGCCCTATAAAGGGTAATGAATCTTTTATTCACGCATTCACAAGAAATATCGCATTTAAAGTTGCACGGTTTTACTTCCCAAACTCATTCCCATGAGCATTAAAAGGTATTTAACTAATTAGTTTTAGAAAAAATATCGCATTGCAAAGAAAATGAAGAGGTCATTATACTGTTTACTTCCTAAGCAAATATGAGAATAATGAGATGCTAATTCAAAAATACTTGCTTATTAGCGTCTTTTTCTATTTAAGAAACCTGTTACTTGTAATGACGACAATATGACTTCAGAAAAAATTAGCCATTACTGCGAGAAAGCATTAACTATTTCTAAGCAGCAAGGAACTCGAGATGGTCTTACATTTTTAATTGGTGAAAAACTTAGCCTAATCTACTTCCAATTAAAAACTGAGCGAAACAAGCTTAAGTTCCTATATCCAGATAATGTCTCAAATAACAAAGAGAATGTTCTTATGCAAAACAAAAACCTTCAACTAAGCTACACACTAACAATTAATGAAAACTACAGAGGGGTATTTGAAAAAGTTGACCATCTAGAAAAAACCCTAGACCTGTTTATTGATGCGATTAAAAGATCCTTTACCCTTCAAATCATCCAAGATTACCTAAGTTCTTTCCCAAGACTGTCATTTAGACAAGACTGCACTGCAGGAGCAATCGACTTCTCGGAAGAAAGCCCTTTGATTACAAATCAAGATATTCTCTCTGAAGTGGAAGATATTTTAATTGTTAACGAAATGCATAGCTTATTCATATAACAATCCGAATGAAAGAACCTTCTATAGAAAATAATCCGCAAGAACCTCCTTCACATAGGCCTCCAGTAAAACCCATAATGAAGAATAGTACTCGTGGAGCTTTAGCATTTATAATTTTATGTGCTTGCACTGTGCTTATTTTGTTCACAGGGCCTGGGTTCTCGTTCGGCCTACAGGTTGTTCTCTCTTGTCTCCTTTTATTTTTCTTATTTTGGTTGGCCACCTAAAATATCTTTCGCCTTCATAAACTCCCTAGCAGAACAACTCCAAATGCTGTCAAAGAAAAACCCAAAGAGATAAAACATACTTGCCACAGTTTGGCATATTTTTTTTCCATTTCGATTTTATCATTAGACACAACTTTCTTCACCTCGGCTTGTATTTTTTTATCTATTGAAATAGAAAGTTCATTACGAGCCGCCATTAATTTAGAACCAACTAATCCGTCAACCTCCTCTAGTATTTTTTGAGTGAGAATAGGCGTCTGTCTGTCGATTTCTTTATGAAGAGCAGCCAGCCCCTCTTCTGTAAACCGATCCATTTTTATCTTTAAAATATCTAATCTCTCTCTAATTATTTTTTCCAGTTTAGGCTCTATATTCTCCTGTATCTTCTCCAGGCAATCACGTGCATTTCTGATTGCCTCATTAAGGTTTTCCTCTATTTCTTCCTCAAGCCCTTCTTTACGGGATTCGACATGTTCTGCCAAAATTTCAAGTTTTTCCTTGATATCAGTAATAGTTTTAAAGTTTGCCTGAGCCTGCCGCAACTGCTCTTCACTATTCATATTTCATTACCCTAAAAAAATTAACCCGAGAGTCAGACACAAATAATAACCCCTTAAACCTAAAAAAAGAAGTTCTTAATCCCCTCCCCCGCTGATCGGAATTAAGTCCAACTTGACTTTCTATTCTACAGCTTATAAATTGATATTAAAGGAGTTAACTATGAAATATCTAGTCAAGGAATTTAAGGATTATCTGATCGGAGAAAAAAACGCGTCTCAACATACAATTTCTGCCTACCTCAATGATCTCACTCAATTCGAAATATTTCTAAGAGAGACAGGGCATGCTTGCACCAATTCTCAGATTCAGATCGAACAAATCGATCGATTAGCCATCCGGTCCTTTATGGGCCAACTCTACGAAAAATCTAACTCTGGAGCATCGATGGGGAGAAAACTATCCACATTGAGATCCTTTTTTAATTTTTTATGCCGCGAAGGTCATATTAAGACAAATATTATAAAGACCATTCCCATACCTAAAAAAATAAACCGACTTCCGTCTTATCTTTCAGTTGATGAGGTTTTTCGCTTGCTAGACCTACCGAAAGCTACCTCGTTTGCAGGCGCTCGGGATAAAGCTATTTTTGAAATGTTTTATGATACTGGAATTCGTATAAGTGAATTGGTTAAATTATCACTAGAAGATTTAAAAATAGAGCAACAAACTGTTAAAGTTTTAGGCAAAGGGAAAAAAGAAAGAATATTGCCTTTTGGTAAAAAAACTACCGCAGTGATTAAATCCTATTTACAGTTCAGAGCTGATCATATAAAAAAAATGACCCCCCCCTCAGATTCACCCGGATTATTTTTGAATCAACGTGGCCAAACTATTTCGACTAGAGGTGTACGAAAAATAATGAATCAGTATATTCGAGCTAACAATTTCCCTAAAAACATTTCACCGCACTCATTGCGCCATACTTTTGCGACCCATATGCTAGAAGCAGGTGCCGATCTACGAGCAATCCAAGAAATGCTTGGGCATGCCAGCCTATCGACCACACAGAAATATACCCACCTTACAGTTGACCGACTAATGGAAACTTACGACAAATCTCACCCTAGGGCACGGACAAAATCAAGAATTTCTGGCCATTCATCAACAGTTGTTATAGAGTAGGGAGTTAAGGCAAAGTAGCCCCTTAATGATCGTTAGGAATATAAAATGCGTGGTACAACTATAATTGCCGTCAGGCACAATGGATCTGTTGCTATGGGAGGAGATGGCCAGGTGAGCATCGGCAACACTATCATGAAGCACTCCGCAAATAAAGTTCGACGTATGTATGGCGATAAAGTTATTGGAGGATTTGCTGGTGCTACAGCGGATGCATTCTCTTTGTTCGCTCGCTTTGAAGAAAAGTTGGAAAAATTCCAAGGAAATCTACCCCGTTCAGCTGTAGAGTTAGCCAAAGACTGGCGTACTGATAAGTTACTGCGCCGCCTTGAAGCCATGCTAATAGTAGCCGACAAGGACC